>NZ_JBMDWV010000288.1:0-6771 GCF_048594605.1 Spirosoma sp. | reverse complement strand
AAATGAATAGGAACATACAAAACAAAAAACGCGATTTCGTTAAAAAGTCTTATCAGAAACCTCAGTTAAAAAACTTGGGCAGCGTAAAAACATTGACTTTGAAATCGGGTTCAAATACAGATGGTTTGGGCGGATTCATTTAGTGAATAGTTCAACGTTCGTTTAAAAAAGAAGGCGGATTACATGATGTAATCCGCCTTCTTTTTTAAACGAACGTTGAACTATATACATAGCTATTTTTTACTGATAACAAATGCCCTATAGTGAACGGCTACTATTTTTCCACACTTGCACGGCGTAGCCGGTCATTCATAGCCCATCCCAAGCCTACGTTTGGTAGGGGTTCTGCATAGATAATATCGATGGGCAAGTTGTCAAGTGCTCTCAAATAGGCAAAAAGATTTTTGGCAGCTTCGTTAGGGTCTCCAGTTGGAGAGAGCACGAGCTGATAGTCATTTTGTAAGCCTCCAAATGGCTCTCGAAATACCAGTGCTCCAGCTCGTTCATCCGGATCTGGCGACTCGCCTGCTGACAATAGGATCAATGGTTTGCGGGGAGCGTAATGACTGCTTAGCATACCCGGAGCCTTAGGATTTGACGTTGAATGTGTTCGAACAGCAACAGGACCGATTAGTTGCTCAATCTGTTCCAGCGCCAATCCTCCCAGCCGAAAGACCACAGCCTTATTATTTTCAAAGCCAACTATAGTAGATTCAATTCCAACATTTGATGGGCCCCCATCCAGTACGTAAGGAATTTGCGCTCCCAACTGGTCAGCAACGTGCTGGGCAGTAGTCGGGCTAATGTATCCAAATGGATTCGCACTTGGTGCAGCTAAGGGAAAATCGAGCGAACGTAATAAGTTTGATGTCAGCGAATGATTTGGAATACGAACCGCAACCGTAGGCAGCCCTGCTGTAACCAGATCAGGAACCAGATCGTGTTTAGGAAGCAGTAATGTTAACGGGCCAGGCCAAAAGGCATTGGCAAGACGAAGAGCCGCTTCCGGAAATGCCGTAACGAGTTGATCCAGCTTATGTATAGAATCTGTATGTACGATCAGAGGATCGAATGAAGGCCGGTTTTTTACCTGAAAAATCTTTAGAACGGCGTCGGGGTTCAACGCATTCCCGGCTAAACCATAGACAGTTTCGGTCGGAATTCCAATAACGTTTCCCGCTTCCAGCAATTTTTTTGCAACCTGAAGATCCGTCCCAATCTGTGCCATGCTGCAAAGATACAGACTAAGGCTAAAAGCAGAAGGCAGGAAAGTTTTTCCTGCCTTCTGCTTTTAGCCTCACCTCTTTAATGGTGCCCCCCGGGGCCATGCACATGACCATGTGCCAACTCATCCGGCGTAGCGTCGCGAACCTCAACCACTTCTACGTCAAAATGTAAATCCTGATCCGCAAGTGGATGGTTTGCATCGACAGTCACAGTCTGCGGGTCCACTTTCGTGACGGTAACTACCTGGCCGTCGTTTGTTTCAAACTGCATTCCCACTTCAATCTTTTGACCGCCAAAAGCCCGAATCGGTACTTCTTCTACAAGTTTTGGGTCATGCTTACCATATCCTTTTTCAGGGGCGACATCCAATTTCAGTTTGTCTCCTTTTTGCCGTCCTTCAAGCCCTTCTTCCATGCCGGGAATAAGGTTATTCGCACCATGGAGGTAATAAAGCGGGTCTCTTCCCTGACTTGAGTCTAAGACATTGCCCTCGTTATCGCGAAGGGTGTAATGGATAGCCGCTACTTTGTGTTTAGTAATGTTCATAATCTGTTTTTTATAGCACTCCTTTACTTTTTAGGTACAACAAGTAAATCGATGAAGTGGCTTACATTTCGACATAATTTGCCTTAAATGAGTTTCATTGTTAAGGCAAATTCACTCTTTATTACCCGGAAAATTGGCAAACTGCGCTTATTTCTGAAATGAGTAATCAATCACGAGTTGTTTCGGTCAGCAATTGCTGATAAAATCTGCTGCGCGAATTCATGAGCTCTGATCTGAATATAGACGACTCTTAGGTAAATGAACTCACGGGTCTGTAGTAAAAAACACCAAATCAGAAGCGGCAACGATTGTAAATAGGGTAGCGTCCGGAAATCATTATCTTTGTTTTATGAATGAGCGATTCAAATATTGGCTCAAACGCGTCGGCTGGCTGGGCTTTCTTTTCTTCCTGATCAAAGGACTCTTATGGTTACTGATACCTTATTTAATTGCCCGCGGAATATTGGCTAAATAATAACCAGTCAAGTACGTCGGGTATAGGCATTAGCCTCACTACGTATCAAATCCTTGCTTATTAGTGCCCATAAGCTAACTATTCATTTCGACCATCAGATAATATATTTAGACAATATACTTAATCGTATAAGTATACGTATATTCAATCCTGTTTTCTGAATAAGTCGGTTGAATAAATAGTAGACTTATACGGGCAATGAGGAGAGATGTTTACCATCGGGTGATTGTGGGGTTAGTTTTCGTATTTTCTGCGCATCTAACTGTATACGTAAAGGCCGATCATATCATTGGCGGAGATGTCAGTATGCGAGCTGTAGGAACTACTCCTGGTTTGTTTCAGCTACAGTTAAACCAATATTGGGACGCAACGAAAACTGGTGTTGGCAATCAGGACCGATCCGTTAGATTATTGATCTATCGTAAACAAAATCCCGTTCTGATTGAGAGCATTACGCTTCTGTTACAGGAAACCTTACCGCTTACGTTTGATAATGAGGCTTGTGCCAAGTTGCGGCAATTGAGTTTTGTACAGGCTCGTTATTACGATACGTATCAGTTCGATCCCGGAAAGTACACCGATCCGGGAGGGTATTACGTTATCTGGGAACGATGCTGCCGAAACAGCGCGCTTACGAATGTAGACGCAGCCACAGCCGCTGGTGTTGCCATGACGTTTTATCTGGAGTTTCCTCCCATGATAAGAAGTGGTACTACGTTCAAAAACTCAGCCCCTGATTTTCGCTTACCAAACGGTAGCTATATCTGTCTGAATAAACCATTTACGTTTAGTGCCGATGCTACGGATGCTGATGGTGATCAGCTACGTTACTCGCTGGTAACTCCACTTAACGGCTATACGACCCGCTCGAACCCTACTAGTCCAAGCGATAGTCCCAGAAATAGCTATCCTACAATTGAGTGGGCAGCAGGATACAGTCTTACTAATATCATTCCTGGAAATCCAGCACTAACCATTAACCCGAATACAGGCCAGTTGAGCGTTACGGCTTCAAAGGAAGGGCTATTTCTGTTTACGGTACAATGCGAAGAATTTCGAAATGGCGTACGTATCGGCGTTGTCCGACGTGATTTTCAGCTGCCCGTTGTCGACTGCTCAAAAAACACACCCCCTCCAGCCGTCGTGTTAGCCAATGGGAAAGCGGTTACCGAGTTAACCTGGTGTCAAAGTCAGCCATTGACGCTAGCTGTTGAGAAAAACTCAATATGGGCGTATCAGTGGCAAAAAGACGGGACAAACCTGCGCGGGTCAACGGCTGATACGTTACGAGTTAACGAATCCGGGACGTATACCGTTGTCAAAAGCCAGGCAAACGTTTGTGCGAATGATACGATGTCACAGGCAATCAAAGTTACGATGATGGGGACATTGCCGGTGAAAATGTCACTGATTGGCTCAAAGCCTTACTGCGTAGGTGACACGGTTACGATACAGGCGGAAGGAACCCCCGATACACAATTTCGATGGCGCCGAAACGGGATCAGCATTGTAGGTGAGCAGCGGTCTGTGCTTCGTGTTTCACAATCGGGGATATATACCGTATTGGCCAATTCGGCATCAGCTGTTTGCGATGGAAAGGATAGCGTCAACGTAACAATTAATGCCCGACCAACTGTTCAGATTACTGCATCGGCACTGGTGTTCTGTCCGGATACATCTGTTCAGGTGGTTGCCAGCAGCAGTATAAGCGGCTCCCGGTATTCGTGGCAGTTAAATAATTCCCGGTTGGCAGACACAACCAGTCAGGTGAAGACAAAACAGGCAGGCAGCTATCAGGTTACTGTAACTTCACCATCTGGTTGTATGGCCACCTCCAATTCACTGACACTCACCCAGTACGATGCACCTGCCGTACTGTTGGATTCTATCGCTCCGGTATGCGGCACCGGAAGTCCCATTGTGCTGCTCAACGGGCAACCAGCTGGCGGTACATTTGCCGGAGCGGGTGTTCAGGGGAACCAGTTTGATCCGAAAATAGCGGGTGTTGGTTTACACAAACTGACGTACACGATTCTGTCAGACAAAGGATGCCGGGTTACGCAGACTCGCTGGGCAAACGTATCTGCAGGCCCTAAAATAACAGGACCCGCAAATTATGCTATTGCAAAGGGCGGCAGCGTTCAACTCCTGACCCAGAGCGACGAAGCCATTAGCCTGTACCGATGGGAACCGCCCGGCTCTCTATCGCAGACAGATGTAGCCAGTCCTGTAGCTACGCCATTCATAACCACTACGTATCAGTTAACAGCTATTAATACAAATGGCTGCCCCTCAAGTTTTTCCACCGTTGTTGAGGTTACGGAACCGCTCTATGTTCCATCGGCGTTTTCGCCCAATGCCGATGGTGTGAACGATTCATGGGTAATTCCAAACATCGGTTCATTTCCGAAATGTGAAGTGTCGGTCTATAATCGATGGGGCGAACTGGTATTTTACTCGCAGGGGTACACGAATCCCTGGGATGGTACCTACCGCCAAACGTTCGTACAAACGGGAGTCTATACGTATCAGATTCGAACAGGAGAAACCGCTCAACCCTTTACGTATCGAGGTCAGCTAAACGTAATTCGATGAGTATTGAACAGAAAATAAAGTAGGGGAAATAGGAATTTTTAACGTAACAAGCTCTGAACATTACGTCGCTGTGTGAGTTAGAAAGAATAGAAAATGAACCTAAAAACCGCGAAACGTTATGGAAAGCGAAGATAAAGAAGATATCATTCGGGCGAAACAGGCTATTTCACCAGCCGGACTCGGTGATCAATCGGTAGAAGGAACCAGTGGGCCGGGCAGTGAAATCGATCCCGACGAGCTGGCGCCTGATCCCTTAGAAGAGGAATATATGGATGGCGATGAACCGGGAGCTAATGTGCGTATGACACATCCTAACCGGAATCCGAATCCCAAACCAGATATTGATAAACCTGCCTACAGTTAATAGCTGAAAAATAGAGCTTGTCAACCAATGTCAAGCTCTGTTTTTTCTTACAGAGACATCCAGCCTGAAACTTTAATGGCAAAAGGTGTAACTGGAATACCCGTACGGCCTATATTGTCCTGATATGTAAGCCGGTGAATGGCATCGATACGTAGCACTTTAAAAATGTTATTGATGCCATACCCAACTTCTATATAGGGCGTTCGGCTAAGTGAGCTAAAGCCTTCCACTGCCTGACCTGCCGCATTTTTTGCCGGAATCATTGCCAGATTGTCGGCCGATACGCTTCCTATCAAAACTTTAGCCGTAACCAGCTCTCGCCATTTAAGTCGCCGGAGTAGGGGGATTCGGTTGAAAATCAGCCCGTTGAAATTGTGCTCCCATCGGACCGTAGCCCACCGGTCGCAGATAAATTCAAAATAATTCATCAGGTTGTAGGCGTTCCCAACGTAGAACGAAGACTCATTCCCCAGAGGACTATAAAGCAACGGGTAAGGTACCGTATTGGGAATAATTCCGGCTTCAAGCGAATAATACGTGCGGCCCAGAACTCCCATTCTGAACGAATGGTTCATGCCCAGAGCGATACGTTGATAGGTAAAATCGCCCCCCATTACGTTCCGAAGCCCTACCGTATAACGTAGTGTATAAATTGGTTTACGGATGGCCCCTCCGCTAACACGTACGTTGTCATTCTGAAGCATCACTTCATCGGGTGCGTAGCGCGTTTCCGAAATCAATTCCGTAGTTCGGTAGGTGCT
This sequence comes from Spirosoma sp., assembly GCF_048594605.1. Classification (GTDB taxonomy): domain Bacteria; phylum Bacteroidota; class Bacteroidia; order Cytophagales; family Spirosomataceae; genus Spirosoma. Next base: position 803 of record NZ_JBMDWV010000288.1, on the reverse strand, counting down.
GCGGATTGTCTGATCATCATCTTTAGCCTGGGGCTGGAAAGCAAACGGAAACAAGGGTTCGAATGTGCGATTACGCAGGGCAAAGGTTTGCGTAAATCCCCGCCCCATTTCGCGTCGTGCGAAAACCAGATTCTCGTCCTGAAAATAAGGTCGGCGGATGGTACCAAAACGGGAATAAGCCGCAAATAGTGAGTTGCTGCCGATGTTATCGCCCGATACGCCAATACGCTCCAGATCGTACGTGTGGCGGAAACCGATCACAGTCCAGGGCTTTCGGCTGAGAATATATTCGACACTCCCGCTGTATTTGAACTCTTGATCCTGTGTACCATAAGCCAGATAACCGCTCAGAAGCCATTTACGGCTAAATCCCGTATTTGTGCGTAAGCCGAATCGGAAGCGGTAGCCTTCAACATTATTTTTCGCGTAAGAGTATAGAATAGGTCCCAGTTCAATATTTAGCTTACCCAGTGGCTTATAGCCCAAAACTCCGAGACGTATAATTTCTCCGGCTACCTTCATAATCGGTACGTTACGTACGGAGTCGACCACTTGCAAAGCCTGCAACTCCCTGGCTGAGAGATCATCTGGCCGAACGCGTTTCCAGAACGTAGCGTCAGCTTCGCGATAATCCTCGGCCAGTTCAATAGAGGGATTATAAAAACCGACTTCTTTGGGTTCGTTCTCCGTCACGTTTCGCGCCATTGTGAAGAACCGAATAATAGCACCTGGCGAGCGGGGAGTGGGTTGTTCCGTATCGATGGTCAACTCGGTCTGGGTTGGAAAACGCAGTCCTGAAGGTA
>NZ_JBMDWV010000287.1:0-48371 GCF_048594605.1 Spirosoma sp. | reverse complement strand
AATATACTTAAGGACTCTAAAACGCTTAGGAAAGTGCTATGAAAGAGATAATTAAAAAAATAGGGGGCTTGGTCTCGGCAATAAATGCTGAGCAAGGGCAATTAAGTTTTTTTGCGTTAGCTCTTCGTGAGGATGCTTTTGTATGGGATCTGTTAGTTGCTGCTCAATGGATTGACGAAGATCAACGGCAAGCGCTGGATTATTTGACCAAGCGAGTGCAGAGCGTATTAACAAAGCAGGAGTTACTTAAAATATCGGCTATCATTTTGCTGAGACATGAGTACTACACAGAAGGTACTATTTTAAAAAGTGAGTTCGGGTGGGAAGAGTCAGATATTGATTTATACGGTATAACCGTTCAAAAAGCGTACATCTTCGTAGCGCCTGACGTAGAATTCAAAATGGGCCCAGTATCTGTGAATACTTAATTTCTATCAATGCGTAACCCCTTCTTCTACGTTTTACTGCTTGTGCTGGTCATTCTGGATGGCTGGCTGTTGGCACACCCCAATCTGATTGGTCAGGCTGGGGTGTTCTTTTTTGATTACGAGGCAATCGCAACTTTTCCGAAAGCTGTCGGAAGCGTAGCTATTGTCGTAGGAGTATCGTTGCTTATATCGTTGATTGTCAAGAAGATAAATCAACCGTTGGCCATTGGTATTCTTGTGGCTTTGCTGGCCTTATCAGCATATTATTTACTGCAGAGTTTTACCCAGTATAATTCAGGGATTTACAAACTGACGGGCGCTGGTTTTCGGGCGGGTGCCATTTTACTTCCAGGACTTGTTGTACTAATAGTCGGCAATGCATTGGTGGATAAATTGCGCTCAAGGATCTAATAAGCTGTGTTCCAGTGATATATTATATAGGCAGGCATGATAGATCTGGAAGCAGAAGGGCTGAGACGTAGCACTGATAAATTAATCAACTAAACCAACGCTTATACTGTTGTATATATAAGCGCGTCGTTTCCAGCCAGAAAGAGAATAAAAAACAGAAACTTTTGCAGTAAACTATTTAGGCTAAACGCTACCTTTGCGGGTCAAAACAACGACGCGCCCCCGTCATGGATCAGTACTCATATATCGCCAATTCCGACGCGGCTTACGTAGATCAACTTTATCAGTCTTATAAGCAAGACCCTCAATCAGTTGACGAAAGCTGGCAGCAATTTTTCAAAGGATTTGAATTCTCATTAACCTACGGCGAAAACGCCACCGGCAAAACCAACGGAGCAACGCCAAACGGCGTATCATCCAATGGTAACGGACAGGCCACCGCCACTAAACCTGTCGATGCTTCTCATGCCGAAAAAGAAGTTTCGGTAGCCAGTTTGATCAAGGCGTATCGCTCCCGTGGGCACCTGCTGGCCAAAACAAATCCGCTACGGGCCCGCAAGGACCGTCAGCCACGGGTTGATTTGCCCGACTATGCACTCTCGGATGCCGATCTGGATACCGTATTTGAATCGGGTAAGTTGCTGGGCATTGGGCCCGCTACGTTACGCGTGATTATGGAATCCCTGCGGAAAATTTACTCGGGTGATATCGGCTTCGAGTACATGTATATCCGCGAGCTGGATGTTAAAAACTGGCTACGTAACAAAATCGAGAAAGAAGCCCTGGTTTTTGAACCGACGCTGGATGAGAAAAAACGGATTCTTGAAAAGCTCAACGAAGCAACCGTTTTTGAAAACTTCCTGGCTACCAAATATTTAGGTCAGAAACGTTTTTCGCTCGAAGGCGGAGAAGTAACGATTCCGGCGCTTGATACCATTATCAGTCAGGCGGCCGATATGGGCGTAGAGGAAGTGATGATCGGTATGGCGCACCGGGGGCGTTTGAACGTACTGGCCAATATTCTGGGAAAATCCTACGAATCTATTTTCGATGGGTTTGAAGGGAACGTACCGGATCAGGTTCATGGCGACGGCGACGTAAAATATCACCTCGGCTATTCGAGCTTAACCGAAACCAAATCGGGTAAGCAGATCAGTGTGAAACTGGCACCGAACCCCTCGCACCTGGAAGCGGTGAATCCGGTAGTTGAAGGCTTTGTACGGGCGCAGGCCGATGAAGAGTACAAAGGCGATTTCAAAAAAATCATGCCCATTCTGATTCACGGTGATGCGGCTGTGGCGGGTCAGGGTATTGTGTATGAAGTGACACAGATGGCGAAACTGGCGGGCTATCAAACCGGCGGTACGGTCCATTTCGTGATTAACAACCAGATCGGTTTTACCACGGATTTCGATGACGCGCGTTCATCAATTTACTGCTCGGACGTAGCAAAAATCATCGATGCGCCTATTTTCCACGTCAACGGCGATGATCCTGAAGCAGTAATTTTCTGCGCGAAGCTGGCCGTTGAATTCCGCGAGAAATTCAACCGGGACGTCTTCATCGACATGGTTTGCTACCGTCGCTACGGTCACAACGAGTCGGATGAACCGAAGTTTACGCAACCGACGATGTACAACATCATCGACAAGCATGCCAACCCGCGCGAACTTTACAAAGACCTTCTCATCGAACGGGGTGATGTTGATGCCGAACTGGCCCAGCGAATGGATACGGAATTCAAGAAGCAACTGCAGGACCGGCTCGACCGCGTGAAGCAAAAAGCCGAAATCCCGTATAAACCACTACGTCTGGACCGCGACTGGGCCGAGCTACGTTTCAGCGAACCAGCAGACTTTGAAAAATCGCCTGAAACAGGCGTTTCGGCTGAAGTGCTCGAAACAGTTGGACAAGCACTGGTTAAACTTCCAGAAGGTTTTAAGCCGCTGAAGCAGATCGACAAGCTGCTGAAAGACCGACAAGCGATGCTAACCGATACGAAAATAGTGAACTGGGGAACGGCCGAATTATTGGCTTATGGCTCAATACTATTGGAAGGTAAGCCCGTTCGGTTGAGTGGTCAGGATGTGCAGCGCGGTACGTTCTCGCACCGTCATGCCGTATTGCACGATGCCGAAACCAACCAGACGTATTCGTCGCTCGATTTCATTCAGGAAGGTCAGCAGAAGTTTCAGATCTATAACTCGCTGCTATCGGAGTATGGTGTGCTTGGCTTCGAGTATGGCTATTCGATGGCTACACCCAACGCACTGGTCATCTGGGAAGCTCAATTCGGTGATTTCTCGAATGGCGCCCAGCTAATTATCGACCAGTTTATCGCGGCTGCCGAATCGAAATGGGGTATTCAGAATGGCGTTACGTTGCTGCTTCCGCATGGCTACGAAGGTCAGGGACCGGAGCACTCGAATGCACGTCCTGAGCGCTACTTACAGCTGTATGCCGAATATAACATGACGGTTGCGAATGTATCGACACCGGCAAACCTGTTCCACATTATGCGTCGGCAGTTGGCGTGGCCGTTCCGTAAGCCACTGGTAATTATGTCGCCAAAATCGTTGCTACGTCATCCGAAATGCGTTTCTCCGCTGGAAGACCTGACCAAAGGTTCGTTCCAGGAAATTATTGACGATACGTATGCACAGGCCAAGAAGGTAAAACGCGTTCTGCTATGCACGGGTAAAGTATATTACGATTTACTCGACAAGCAGCAGGCCGATCAGCGTGACGACGTAGCGATTGTTCGGCTGGAGCAGCTAGCGCCTTTATCGAAAACACAACTGGATAACGTACTGGCTAAATACAAAAAAGCAGAAATATTCTGGGTACAGGAAGAGCCCGAAAATATGGGTTACTGGACGTATCTGCTACGTATCGGCCTGAATTATCCGATCATCTCGCGGAAAGCAGCCGCTTCACCCGCAACGGGATACCCAAAAATTCATACTCAGGAACAAGCCGATATTGTTCGGAGAGCGTTTGAATAAAAAAGCAGTTTTCAGTTTACCGTTTTCAGTTGTTGGTTCTGCCGCTTCTGAACTGAAAACAGTAAACGGAAAACGGTAAACTGAAATAAAAATGGCCGTTGACATGAAAATCCCTCCCGTAGGGGAATCCATTACCGAAGTAACTGTTGGCACCTGGTATAAGCGCGAAGGTGATCACGTAAAAATGGACGAGGTTCTTTGCGGACTCGATTCCGATAAGGCTACGTTCGAATTAACGGCCGAAGCCGATGGTATTCTGCATATTCTGGCGCAGGAAGGAGACGTATTGCCAATCGGTGCCAGTATCTGCACCATCGACGACGGTGGCAGCGCACCCGCTCCTGCTGCGCCCGCCGAGCCTGCAAAAGCAGAAGCGCCTAAAGTTGAGAGTCCCCAACCCGCTCCAACGCCCGCACCCGCTCCTGCTGAAGCACCTAAAGCGGATGCGTCGAGCGTTGTTGAAATGAAAGTCCCGGCTGTCGGTGAATCGGTTACTGAAGTGACGATTGCGTCGTGGAGCAAAAAAGATGGCGATCAGGTTGCACTGGATGAAGTCCTGTGCGAGCTTGAATCCGATAAAGCTACGTTTGAATTACCCGCCGAAGCCGCCGGAACGCTACGTATCGTGGCTCAGGCTGGCGAAACATTGCCAATCGGTGCCTTGATTGCCAAGATCGAAGTAGGTTCGGGCGCTCCGACCGCTTCGCAACCTGCTACTACGCCAGCTCCTGCTCCAGCGGCCAGCGCACCAGCCACTGAAACACCTGCTTCGAATGGGCAGAATGGTTACGCAGCACACCACGCGTCGCCAGCAGCCGCTAAAATTCTGGACGAGAAAGGCGTGAGTGCTCAGCAGGTTCAGGGTTCCGGCGTTGGCGGACGTATTACGAAAGAAGATGCGCAAAAAGCATCACCCGTACCCGCTCAGCAAGCCGCTCCACAAGCACAGCCTGCCCCTGCTGCAACCAAACCCGCTGCTCCAGCCCCTCAGCCAGCTCCTGCTCCAGCGGGTGGTAGCCGTGAACAGCGTCGGGAGAAAATGACGTCACTACGTCGGACTATTGCCCGTCGGTTGGTGGCGGTGAAGAATGAAACGGCTATGCTGACTACTTTCAACGAGGTAGACATGAAGCCAATTATGGACCTTCGCAACAAATACAAAGACAAATTCAAGGAGAAGCAGGGCGTCGGGCTTGGCTTTATGTCGTTCTTCACGAAGGCGATTTGTATTGCGTTGAAAGATTTCCCGGCGGTTAATGCCCAAATTGATGGCGATCAGATCGTTTACAATGATTTCTGCGACATTTCGATTGCTGTGTCGACGGACCGTGGCTTAGTCGTGCCAATCATTCGGAATGCGGAGCAATTGAGTTTTGCTGGTATCGAGAAAGAAATCGTTCGTTTAGCAGGTCTGGCCCGCGACAATAAGCTTACAATCGACCAAATGACGGGTGGTACGTTCACGATCACGAACGGTGGTATCTTCGGCTCTATGCTGTCGACGCCGATTATCAACGCACCGCAGTCGGCCATTTTGGGTATGCACAACATCATCGAACGCCCGGTTGTCGTTAACGGCGAAATCGTAGCCCGTCCTATGATGTATCTGGCGCTGTCGTACGACCACCGGATTATTGATGGAAAGGAATCAGTTAGCTTCCTGGTCCGTGTGAAGCAGATTCTGGAAGATCCCGCCCGAATTCTCTTCGATATGTAATTGATCTGGATTATAGAAAAACATCCCGAAAGCGCTGAGCCTTCGGGATGTTTTGTTTTTAGGCAGTGCCTAATGACGATTAATGTAGCTCGTCTAAAATCTACTCTTCCTCGACGTAATCCAGATCTTTGGTGAATGTTTCGTCGAGGAAAGTCAGCGAAATTAAAGCGACTACTACGGTTAACACCCCTACGGTTAAGGCACTATAAATGGTACCGAGAGATGGCTTCAACTGAATAAAAAGCGCACTGAGCGGAATGGTAGCTCCACGTACAAAGTTGGGGATGGTTGTTGCTACGGTGGCGCGGAGATTGGTGCCAAATAATTCGGCTGCAATGGTTACAAACAAAGTCCAGTAGCCATTCGCGAACCCCAGAAAAGTACACGCTACGTAGAACATCGTCAGGTCGCTGATAGGCGCCAGCAGATACACCAGCGTAAAGGTCAGCGACAGAAGCATAAACATCCGGATTACCCGCTTGCGGCTACGTAGCGACTGGCTCAAAAATCCGCTGACAATATCGCCGAAAACCTGCCCCGAAAAACTCAGCATAACTGCTTTCCCGGCTACGACAGGCGCACTCAGACCGAGCGCTTTTCCAAACTCCGGCGAGAACGTAATCAAGATCCCGACAACGAACCAGATCGGCAACCCAACCAGAATACACTGCACGTATTTGGCTAGCCGCGCCTTGCTGGATACAAGCATGGCTACGTTGCCACGCGGTAATGCCCGCTGTTTTGACTTGTTAAAAATGCGGGACTCCAGTACGTTGAAGCGTAGCACGAGCAGTAAAAGCCCCATGCCGCCCCCGATAAAATACGAAATACGCCAGTCGAATAAATCAGCGATGAAATACGCCAGAATAGCCCCCAATACGCCCATTGTAGCAACCAACGTAGTACCATAGCCCCGAATTTCCTTTGGCAGAACTTCCGTTACCAACGTAATACCTGCGCCTAATTCGCCCGCCAAACCGACTCCAGCGATAAAGCGCAAAATAGCGTACTGGTCGAGCGACGTAACAAAGCCGTTAGCGATGTTGGCCAGTGAATACAACAAGATGGAGCCGAAGAGAACCGAAAGGCGCCCCCGTTTATCACCCAATATGCCCCAGAATATACCCCCAATCAGCATTCCGGCCATTTGGGAGTTCAGCAATGAAATACCTTCGCTCAAGAGTCGATCGCCGTCAACGCCAAGGGCTTTCAGGCTGGGGACACGTACGACACTGAATAAAAACAGATCATACATATCGACCAGATAACCGAGAGCGGCTACCATCACTGGCACTTGCAGAAGTTGGCTAATAACTGTGCGATTCGTTGTAGTCGGTTCGGGAGTCAGGATTGGCTTCATTATCAGTACGTCTATTACACCTTCTCCGGAACGACAAACGGCGCCCGGTACTTACGCGTAAGCATCTGGTTTGCTTCTTTATCGCCAATGAATACTTCATTTTTGGGGTCGAACCGTAGCGTGCGCCCTAATCGGTAGGCAATATTTCCCAAATGCGCGATACCTGCCGATAAATGTGCGGTTTCGACGGGCCCATTCAGCTTCGCTTTATCGCGCGAACGTACCGCATCAATGAAGTTGGCGAAGTGGTCGCCACCAGCTTTACGGGCCGGACCGGGAGTACGTTCTTTGCCCAGAAAAGTTTTGTAGTCGTCGTAACCATTAATGACCATGTAGCCCTTATCGCCGTAGAACAGGTTGCCAATTTCAACGCCATCCTCTTTATTGGTCATCCAGGGGCGCACCTCAAACTGAATAACTTTTCCTTCTTTCGGGTATTTATACACCGAGCTGAGCGTTTCGGGCGTTTCCTTGCAATCGTTCCAGAGAAATTTGCCTCCTGCCGACGTAATCTCTTCCGGTAGCCCTACGTCCAGTCCCCACATGCAGAGGTCGGTTTCGTGAATGCCCTGATTGCCAATGTCGCCGTTGCCGTAATCCCAGAACCAGTGCCAGTTGTAGTGAACGTAATTTTTACTGAACTCTTTCTCCTGCGCGGGTCCTTGCCACAGATTCCAGTTCAATTCCGACGGCACTGGTGATTTGCCCTGATTGCCAATATCGGGTCGCCATTTGTAAACCAGCCCACGCGCCATATACACTTTCCCGATTAGGCCATCGCGCAGGTGCTTGATGGCTTCCTGAATCGCTGCGGAGCTACGTAGTTGTACGCCGTGCTGCACAATGCGGTTATAGCGCGTAGCGGCTTCTACCATCTTCCGGCCTTCGTACAGATTATGCGAACCGGGTTTCTCTACGTATACGTCCTTACCTGCCTGACACGCCCAGATGGTAGCCAGCGCGTGCCAGTGGTTCGGCATCGCAATACTGACGGCATCAACGTTTTTATCGTCATACACCTGCCGTAAGTCGGTCATCGTCTGAACTTTCCGACCGTATTTCTTCTCAAAGCTGGCAGCGCCAGCCTGTAATACGTTGGTATCAACATCGCACAACGTAACGACTTCCACATCTTTCAGTTTGGAAAAACCATCAATGTGATTCTTTCCTCGTCCGTTAATACCAAGAACGGCTACCCGAACCCGATCGTTTGCACCAAAAGCGCGGGCCGGAATGTACGTCGGCAGACCCAGTACCGCCAGCGAGCCTATGGCCGTGGACTTAATAAACGTTCGGCGTGATTCGGTTTGATTTTCCATGAAGGTTAGCGAGTTAAGGGGTTTCGACAGGTTTTTTTTGTAAGAACTGTCGAAAAAAAGGCCTGCATTGTAAAGGGAGTGAATCGCTAAAACTAATCGTAAACTGAAACCTGATTATCAAAATATTACAGGCGAGGCAGCGTCAATCCCCCATCGACCAGAATAACCTGGCCGGTCGAGTAGGGGAAGTCTCCGCGTGCGAGGGCCGCTACGGCTTTGCCAACGTCGTCGGGATAGCCCCAACGCTTCTGAACACACAGCCCATCGGCAATCAGTTTGTCGTATTTGGCCGTAACCCCCGCTGTCATATCGGTCTGGATAATACCCGGACGAACTTCATACACCGGAATTCCGAACTCACCCAATCGGGCCGCAAACAGTTGGGTCATCATGCTTAATCCCGCCTTTGCTACGCAGTACTCGCCCCGATTGACCGAAGCGACTGTCGCCGAGATCGACGAAACGTTGATAATATTTCCCCTGAACGTAGCGTCCTGCTGTTGCTGCTCGATCATCCAGTTCGCCACCGCCTGCGTCAGAAAATACGGACCCTGCAAATTGGTCGATACTACGTAGTGAAAGCTCTCTTCGGTTGCTTCCAGAATATCCCGACGTTCTTTGGGGGCCACGCCTGCATTGTTGACCAGTACGTTCAGGCGACCGAAATAGCGTTTTACGTTCTCTATGATGGCCTTTCGATCATCGGGCGCGGCAATGTTGCCGGGACAATATAGGACGTCGGCGCCGAGCGACCTTAAGCCGTCCAGCGCTTCGGCAACCAAATCTTCCGACCGGACGCCGTTGATAGCCAGATCGAAGCCGTTTTTCGCCAGATGTTCAGCAATACCGTAACCAATTCCCCGACTACCGCCCGTAATGAGTGCTACGTTTTTCATCTTAGTGTTGTGGGATCGCCCGACACTACGTTATAGATTATCTTTTATGGCTTTTAGCTGTTCAGCTTCAGGGCTCTTTTTGTAGAGCGGGTCCAGCGGATAGCAGCCCGAAATCAACCCGCTACGTGGCGCGGTGGTGCAATCGGAGAAGGTACGGCAGATCAGGTTGCGCACGAGCGATTTTCCGGCTACCATATCAGCAGGCATACCAGGGTACGACAAAACCATTCGGCCAAAACCAATACTATCGGCCATTCCGTTACGTAATACGTATTGCGCTACGTTCGGCAGCCATTCCTGCAAATACGAATAGCCCGACCCAATAATTACCAGATTGGGGAAAGCCTGTTTCAGTTCATGTGTTACGTCGAGGTGGCGTTTCACACCCAGTAAGGGATCTTCGGGGGGAAGATAGCCATCGGAGGGCGGAAACAAGGCTGGTCGCGTCAGATGGGGGTTGTAGTAAGGGCTTGCCGCCGTAATGCAAACAATCTGTATACCAAGTGATTCGGCCAGGGCTAGAAACGCTTTGGTTTCGGTCAGATCAATCTCTACCCCGTTCGATTTTCCACCGAAAGCAAACGGATAATCTTCTGCTGATTCGGGTACGCCCGTACCAACGGGGCCTTTTTTGAACGGCAACATATCGAACGCGCTCAGCCGCATTCCGATTTCTAGTCCGGGCGCTGCCTGCCGAATCCCCGCCACAATACTCCGCAGATAACGCGTCCGGTTGTCAAACGAGCCGCCGTACTTACCGTCCCGGTCCACTGCGCTCAAAAATTCATGTCCCAGATAGCCGTGGCAATGTTTTACGTCTACAAAGTCGAAGCCTGCTTTCTGCGCCAGTACGGCGGCTTCAATGTATTGCTCAATAATCTGGTCGATTGCTTCGTCGGTAAGCGTCGGATAATCGGTTGCCAGCCCAAATTTTTTGTTCAGAATTGGGTGGCTGTACAGGATTTTCGGTTCAAACTGCTTGTGACTGTGCGGTTTGGAAAAGCGCCCTGAATGCGTCAGTTGAAGCCCAATGAGCAAATCGTCGGTTGTGCCAAACAACGTAGCGTGTTCTGACAGCATCATTTGCCGTAATTCAACAAAGTCAGAGAACGTATCATTGTTTATGACCAACTGATTCGGGTTAGCCTTACCGCTATGACAAACGGCTACAGCTTCGCAACCGAACAACAGCTTGGCCCCGCTAACGGCAAATTTCTTCCAGCGATTTCGCGTAAATTCCGTCGGCCGACCGTCCGTAGTGCCATCCCAGCCCTCCATTGGCAAAATACACAGACGATTGCCAACCGTTTTGCCTGACTTGAGTGAAATAGGCTCGCTAAAAGGGCTTTCGGCAGGCGGCAGCAACGTATCGTCGAAAGGTAGAGCAATGTTGTTCGTTGACAGATAAGTCCGCAGGTCAGTTGCCGTTTTGAACTGCGCCATGCGAGGGTACTGGGGTTTGTATTTCTCACTCATCGGGATCAGTAAAGTCAGGCAATCTGTGGTCCGGCAATCCGGTTAAAGAAGGTGTAATACGGTTCATTGCGGATGATACGCTGCACATACAGCGCAACTTCGCGGATGTGGTAATCGCCCCACATACTCGACTCGCCGTTGGCAATTTTACTACCGGGCGGTACGTAGTCCCAGCCGTTGGGTTGATGGTAAATCGAATGGAGCAGCAGTCCCTGATGATCGGGGTTGGTGCTCAGATACGGTTCGTCCAGTAATGTATCAAGTACAGTCAAACCGGCCTGGTGGTACCGTTTGCCTGCATCTGTGTCGCCCTTTTCGGTCAAATACTTGCCCAAACGTAGCAAGCCCTGCGCCCCAATGGCTGCAGCCGAACTATCGACGGGCTCGAACTCATTGTACGGATCGGCAGGTCGGCTCAGGTAATCGCCTAAGTGGTGTAGGTTTGGTGCGCCAGTGTCCCAATACGGGATTCCATCGGTAGGTGTATGGGCAATGTAAAAATCGCAGGTAGCCGTAGCGGCTTTCAGCATATAAGCTTCGATGGTGCTACGTCCGCCGAACAGCTCCAGCTCATTGTCGCTACGCGTGGCCAGCCATTCAAGTTGTTCGGGAAAACCGCACATCGCCCAGGCTAAGCCGCGTGTCCAGGTTGTAAATCCTGAGTAACCCTGCTGCGAGTTGGGGCAGCGGAAATTGCCATCCTTTACGTTGAAAACGCTTTCATGCGCGGTACGTCCCCACAGATCATACGTATCACGACCTTCGCCGTAAAATACCGAATAATCGGCGGTGGCTTTGATGTGTTGTAAGGCGCGCTCGAGCAGGCTGATTTTTACGTCGCCTTCGGCCTGAAATACGTGACCCAGCGCATGACTCAGCACCAATGCCCGGCACGAACGTATCGTATCGACAAACAGCGAGTGCGCACCGTTGAACGAGTGAATGAAGCCGCCGGTTTTTATGGGTGTCCAGCGGCTGGCCTGCACCGCTCCCGAAATTTTCAGCGCCAGTTCGTAGAAATTCTTTTCCCAGTCATTCGCTGGAATTCGGCCTTCGCCCATCAAACGTAGCAAATTGCCATACGTACTGACGTTGTTGAAACCGTGGTCATGCACGCCAATATGACTAATGTGCGGAGCCATAACGTGCAGCGTTTTCTGACGGCCAATTTCCAGGAAATCCACTTCGTTGGTGGCGTCGAACTGAAGAATAGCTGAGCCGAACTGAAATCCTTGTGTCCACTCGGTCCAGCCGCGCGTTGAATATTTTCCGGCAACGGTAAAAACAGGCGAGCCTTTTGTTACGTCGTATTCGGTTTCGATCTGGCGTATTTTCTGGCCGGAGATCTGCCAGAATCGGACTATTTTTTCGGTAAGATCGGTGGGCTGTAGAGACTGGTTAATCTGCATACGCTAGAAAAAGTGGCGGGTTTGGCGCTACGTTCTCTAAAGATCAGTTCGCGAGTCTACTACTATTCAAGAGGTGAGAGAACACCGATTTTATAATGAATAATAATGTAAAGAGAGTAGGACAAGCTATGTAACTGCCGCAAAAGGGAATTTGAGTAGCTTGAAAGGTGGGCCGGTTATCACGTGAACTATTCATAAACCTGAGCAATCTCCTCGCCGTATACGCCAGCAGGACGCTTGAAAATGCGAGCCTTTATCTGACGGCCGGATTTAGCCGCGGATTGAATCAGGGCCAGGTATTCCTGGCTACCTGTCATTCGCATATCCAGGTAAAACCAACGGGCATGCGGATAAAGAGCGATTCGAGCTGTATCATTTTGGATGGTTCTAAGTTCGGGCAAGACAGTTCCTAGCTCGTAGGTTTCGCCTGTCTTTGAACGCGTTACAACCGCTTCGTTATGCTTTTGGCAAGCGTTCAGAGCCAGTAGCGGCATAAGGGTGATTAGCGAACGTTTAGTCCATTTCATAAGTATAGGGTCGGGTTTATTCTTTTAATAAACTGACCCAATTAGCTCCCGTACCGTTGCAAGGGCTACTTAGCTTAGCCATCCTAAAAATCGACATTCCATTTAAGTACAAAAAGCCGCCCCTGGTGGAACAGGACACGGCTTTCGGTATATGTCTGAGCAATGCGTTTACCCTTTGATCAAACTCACTCCGCCCATTTCCAGCGGTTGGGGAATTCCCATGAGTTGCAGAATTGTGGGCGCAATATCGGCCAGTTTACCGTTATTCAACTCAGGATGATAGTCTTTATCGACCAGAATACAAGGCACTAAATTGGTGGTATGAGCGGTGTTGGGCGAGCCGTCCTCGTTAACCATATATTCGGCATTCCCGTGGTCGGCAATAATAATTGTTGCGTAACCATGTTCGAGTGCTGTTTCTGTAACCGCTTTCGCGCAGGCATCGGCTGTTTCGGCAGCTTTGACGACCGCTTCAAAAACGCCTGTGTGCCCAACCATATCCGTATTAGCGAAGTTTAGGCAAATGAAGTCAGCCTCTTCTTTTTCCAATTCCGGAATAATGGCGTTACGGATGTCGTAAGCTGCCATCTCGGGAATCTGGTCGTATGTTTTTACGGGAATGGTTATCTCTACGCCTTTTTCATCCAGAACGGTCATTTCTTTCGGCGAAGGACAAAGCAGGCGCTTTTCGCCCGTAAACGGCTCTTCCCGACCACCCGAGAAAAAGAACGTAACGTGTGGATACTTCTCGGTTTCGGCAATCCGAATCTGCTTCCGTCCGGCATTGGCCACGACTTCTCCCAGCGTTTTTTCGAGGTTATCTTTATCGAAAATGACCCTGACGTTGATGAATTCGCTGTCGTAATTGGTCATAGTGATATAGTTAAGCGCCAGTTTTTTCATGCCCTGCTCCGGGAAGTCCTTTTGGGTCAGCGCCTGCGTAATCTCGCGGCCCCGGTCGGTACGGAAGTTGAAGCAAAGCACTACGTCACCTTCTTCGATAACCGCTACTGGCGAACCATCCTCTTTTGCCGCAATGATCGGTTTAATAAACTCGTCCGTTACGTTGTCGTCGTACGATTCCTGTAAAGCGTTTGTTACGTCGATAGGAGCTACTTTTCTGCCTTCTCCGTGTACCATTGCGTCGTAGGCAATTTTAACCCGCTCCCAGCGGTTATCACGATCCATGGCATAGTAACGGCCGGTAACACTGGCAATCTGGCCCGTTGTGATTGCCATATGCGACTGGACGTCCATAATATACCCAATGCCGCCTTTCGGGTCTGTATCGCGACCGTCGGTGAAGGCATGCACAAATACGTCGGTTAGGTTATGGGCGTGAGCGATGGATAATAGACCTTTCAGGTGATCGACATGCGCGTGAACACCGCCATCGGAAACCAATCCGATAAAATGCACTTTTTTGCCATTAGCCCTGGCGTAATTCAATGCATCGACCAAAACAGGCTCATTATCGAGTGTATGCTCTTCAACGGCTTTATTAACTTTTACCAGATCCTGATAAACAACCCGTCCCGCGCCCAGATTCATGTGCCCTACTTCCGAATTACCCATCTGGCCAGCCGGTAGCCCAACCGCCAGGCCGGAAGCTTCCAGCGTACTGTTCGGATACTTGGAATAGAGTGAGTTAACAAATGGTGTATGGGCCGACTCAATTGCCGATACTTCGGGTTTTAGTGGAATGCCCCAACCGTCGAGGATAATAAGAATGACTTTTTTATTCATAGGTTCAATGCGTGCGTGAATGGATGAGTGAATAGTTGAAGCAACCCATAGTCGCTCAATCGCTTATTCGTTCAGGCTCAATTTGAAATTTATGTTGTTGGACTAAATAGGTCAGTAACTGGCGGCAGCAACGCAGGGTAATCTGGTAGACTTCTTCAAAAACGTCAGGTCCTTCATAATATGGGTCCGGAACATTAGGATCATCGCTGACCTCCGGATCAAATTCTCGCAGGAGAAAAATCGTATCAGTGGTATAAAGGCCCGTGCTTCGGTAATTCAGTTTTTCGATGGCTTCCAGGTTTTTTTCGTCCATCGCTACAAAGTAATCGAACTGGGCTAGATCTTCTCCTGTAAAACGCCGGGCGCGGTGTGTAAGTGTAAGGCCGTGCTCAAGGGCGTTTTCTCGGGTACGGCGGTCAGGCAAGCTGCCAATATGATAAGAGGATGTTCCGGCAGAATCACAGCTTATCTGCTCATCAAGCCCTGCTTCAGCAATTAAATTCTTAAACACGCCCTCCGCCACCGGTGACCGGCATATATTACCTAAACAAACGAAGAGGACGTTTAACATATGGCTCAGGCCAGGGATTGCATGGGTGGAAGGGATAGCGGTGGATTGCACAGTATTAAAAAATCCTGTCATGCCCTGCTATCCGCGCAACACATGCTCTCCCTGCTATTTTTCAAGCGGTTCATTTTTTTCATCCACAATCACAAACACATCCTCTCCGGGCTTTTTCATCAGGTACTTCTCGCGGGCAAACTTTTCGCGAAGCTGATCATTGCCCAATACTTCCTGACGTTCGATCTGGATGGTTTTGATTCGCTCCTGATAATACGTAGCGTCTCTGTCCAATTCGCGTAGTTTCCACCAGTTCCGAATCTGGGAAGGCAAATCGTTTGCGTCAAAAAAGGTCATCCATCCCAACAGGCCTAAGCCCGTAGCAACGTAGAAATTTCGGCCGTAGTGAAGAATTTTTTGAAGCATAGGGCATAGGGCAGAGGGCAGAGGGCGCGGGGCAGAGGGAGAAAGGTTGTTTTACCTTTGCCCCACGCCCTTCGCCCTCTGCTTTAAAATTTAAGTCCGGGGAAATAGGCTGTTTCGCCTAGTTCTTCCTCAATACGCAGAAGCTGGTTGTATTTAGCCATCCGGTCAGAGCGCGAAGCCGAACCCGTTTTGATCTGGCCCGTATTGAGCGCTACCGCTAAATCCGCTATGGTTGCATCTTCAGTTTCGCCAGATCGGTGCGACATCACACTTTTATACGAGTTACGTTTGGCCAGATTTACAGCGTCGATTGTTTCGGTCAGTGAGCCAATCTGGTTTACTTTCACCAGAATCGCATTCGCAATTCCTTTATCAATACCTTCCTGAAGGCGCGTTACGTTGGTTACGAACAAATCGTCGCCGACGAGCTGGGTTTTGTTATCTTTCAGCAGGTCAGTTTGTTGTTTCCAGCCAGCCCAGTCATCCTCGGCCATACCATCCTCAATCGACAGAATGGGGTATTTGTTAACCCAGTCTTTCCAGAAGCCAGCCATTTCTGAGGACGTCAGCTTATCGCCCGTCGATTTTTTGAAGTGATAAACTCCGGCTTCGGCGTCGTAGAATTCTGATGAAGCAGCGTCCATAGCGACCCAAACATCCTCGCCTGGACGATAGCCTGCTTTTTCAATAGCCTGCAAAATGGTCTGGATAGCTTCTTCGTTCGATTTGATATTCGGAGCAAAGCCGCCTTCATCACCTACGTTGGTAGCGAGGCCCATTTTTTTCAGAACACCTTTCAGCGTATGGAAAATTTCGGTGCCCATACGTAGCGCTTCCGAGAAACTCGACGCATTGGCGGGCATAACCATAAACTCCTGAAAGTCAATCGAGTTGTCGGCATGCGAACCGCCGTTCAGAATGTTCATCATCGGGACGGGCAATGTATTGGCATTTACCCCCCCGATATACCGGTAAAGCGGTAAGCCCGCTTCCTGCGCAGCTGCTTTCGCAGCGGCCAGCGATACACCCAGGATGGCATTCGCGCCTAATTTGCCTTTGTTTGACGTACCGTCCAGCTCGAGCATAATTTTATCAATCATGCTTTGATCAAAGATCGAAATGCCGACGAGTTCCGGAAAAATCAGTTCATTAACATTTGAAACCGCTTTCAGGACGCCTTTGCCCATATACACCTTTTTGTCGTCGTCGCGAAGTTCGACGGCTTCGTGGGTGCCTGTCGATGCGCCCGAGGGGACAGCCGCACGACCTAGGAAACCCGTTTCGGTACGTACGTCGACTTCAACGGTCGGATTTCCGCGTGAATCCAGAATTTGTCGAGCATGAATGCTGAGGATGGTACTCATAGGAAGAATAAGAAAGATTAATAACGAAATATTCTATCAGTCCGGCACGCCGGTTTAGGGGGTTTGACTACCAAGCGATTAGGCGGATAGGCTTACCGGGCGCAAAGTAACAAAATACAGGGCAAAACTTTTAGAACAGTGCAGGAAAAGAGAGTAGGTAAGCGTGTGACCTTATTATTAATTTAATGTCAACAAAGACCTGAAACAGAAGTTGTCAGAAAATGTTCTCTACTTTGTGGGCTCATTTTTGCCACCAAACCACTATAAATTTATGCGAGGTATACTATATTTTCTTTTGTTCCTATTAATCATTTTTGGCGTGCTCTACGCGCTTACCGGCTGGAGCTACAGCGATGGCGAACGGGCTGGAACAGTCTCGAAATTCAGCCGCCGGGGGTTTATTTTTAAAACATACGAAGGTGTTCTGAACGTAGGGGGTTTTTCGGGTGAAACGGGTTCGCTTACTCCTCAGTATTTCGATTTTTCGGTAGATGATGACGCTGTCGCCAAACAAATCACTCAGGCTGTCAAAACCGGCCAGCGCGTAACCCTGCATTACGAGGAAAAAATCCTCAAATTCCCATGGAATGGCGAAACCAAATACTACATCACAGGTGTAGAGATCGTTGGCCCACCGGCTCGTCCATACGGTGATGGATCGGCGTATCCGGGTTATCAACCAGACCAGACACCCTCTGTCCAGCCGCAGCAAAGCCAGCCTCAATCTCAGCAGCCAGCGCCAACTCAACAACCTGTTCCGGCCGATTCGACGCTGTAACTACGTAGCATTCACTGCGTCTGCCTGATAGGCAGTTAAATGCCGGATAGCTCCTGTCTTACCGGGCCAGGTCAGGCTAATAGTACGCTGCAGTAAACCGCTCATTATATGGCGTTTAGACGGGCATCTCCTGGTGAATTTCGTTTGCTTGAAAACGCCCGTAAAAACCCCGAACTATTTTCAAAAACCGTTTGGTAAATTGCCCATTTTTGGGTAATTTTATCTGTTTAAACAACCATCCTAACATGGCAAAATCAGATACGGCGCAAGCCACAGCATCTGCTAATGACAGTAAATTAAAAGCTCTTCAAACAACCATCGAGAAACTTGATAAAGCGTTCGGCAAAGGCACTGTAATGCGCCTGAGCGAAAGCAAAGTTGTTGACGTTCCGGTTATCTCGACAGGTTCGCTGGGATTGGATTTAGCCCTTGGTATTGGTGGAATGCCTCGTGGTCGTATTGTAGAAATCTACGGACCTGAATCATCAGGTAAAACCACCCTAACGATGCACTGCATCGCCGAAGCGCAAAAAGCAGGCGGCTTGGCTGCTTTTATCGACGCTGAGCACGCGTTTGACCGTGTCTATGCTGAAAAGCTGGGCATTGATACCAAAAACTTGTTAATCTCGCAGCCTGACAATGGTGAGCAGGCGCTTGAAATTGCCGAGCATCTGATCAGTTCCGGCGCTATTGATATCTGTGTAATTGACTCAGTTGCTGCGCTTGTCCCGAAAGCCGAAATCGAAGGTGAAATGGGTGAGAGCAAAATGGGTCTGCAAGCTCGTTTGATGTCTCAGGCGTTACGTAAACTGACAGGTACGATTAATAAAACGGGTTGCTGCTGTATTTTCATCAACCAATTGCGTGAAAAAATTGGTGTGATGTTCGGTAACCCTGAAACAACTACCGGTGGTAACGCGCTGAAATTCTATTCGTCGGTGCGGTTAGACATCCGTCGAATTGGTCAGATTAAAGAAGGTGCCGATAACGTAGTGGGTAACCGGACGAAAGTAAAAGTAGTAAAAAACAAACTGGCTGCTCCATTCAAAGTCGTTGAATTCGACATTATGTATGGTCAGGGAATTTCGAAAGTTGGTGAAGTTCTTGACTTGGCGGTTGAAATGGAAATCGTTAAAAAGTCGGGTTCCTGGTTCTCATACGGTACGAGCCGTCTGGCACAAGGTCGTGATGCCGTTAAAGAACTGCTGCTTGATAATCCTGAACTGATGGGTGAACTGGAGGGTAAAATTCGGGCGAAAATTGCCGAAGATGACGACGCTCTTCTTGATCCCGTTCTTGAAGGTACGGAAGCTGACGACGAAGGCCTGCTCGACGATTAATTTCTTGCTCAAGAGTATAAGGCATATAAAAAAACAGGCTGGTTGACAACCAGCCTGTTTTTTTATATGCCTTATACCACTAGCGTTTACCGGTTTTCAATTGCTACAAATTCTCGTAACGTAGCACCAGTGTAAATCTGGCGAGGGCGGCCAATAGGTTCTTTTTGCTCACGCATTTCTTTCCATTGCGCGATCCAGCCAGGTAAACGGCCAATGGCAAACATGACCGTAAACATGTTGGTTGGAATACCCAGAGCACGATAGATAATTCCCGAATAGAAGTCTACGTTCGGGTAAAGTTTGCGCTGGATGAAATATTCGTCGTTTAACGCAGCTTCTTCGAGTCCTTTGGCAATTTCTAGAACGGGGTCGTTAACACCGAGTTTGCTTAGTACATCATCGGCAGCTTTTTTGATGATTTTAGCACGGGGATCGAAGTTTTTATAAACACGGTGCCCAAAACCAAACAACCGGAAACCGGTAGTTTTCGCGTTTTTAGCCATATCAACGTATTTCGATACGTCGCCACCATCAGCTTTGATAGCTTCGAGCATCTCAATTACCTCCTGATTGGCTCCACCGTGCAATGGTCCCCATAACGCACTGATTCCTGCCGAAATGGATGAATAAAGGTTCGCCTGCGATGATCCAACAAGCCGAACCGTTGAGGTTGAACAGTTCTGTTCGTGGTCGGCATGAAGAATAAGCAATACATTCAAGGCATCGACTACTACCGGATCGATTTTGTACTCTTCGACCGGCAGGGCAAACATCATATGCAGAAAATTCTGGATGTAATCGAACTTATTCTGCGGGTAATTCATCGGATGTCCTTTCGAGCGCTTGTATGACCAAGCCGCAATGGTAGGTAGCTTGGACAGAAGCCGGATAATGTGCAGATCAGTATTATCCTCCTCGCTTTCGCCTTCTATATCCGGGTAGAAGGCACTCATCGCGCTAACCAGCGAAGCCAGAACCCCCATTGGATGCGCTTTTACCGGAAAACCGTCGAAGATTTTGCGCATGTCCTCGTTGACCAGCGTATGGCGACGAATTGAATTTTCAAACTGCGTGTACCGATCTTTCGTGGGCAGTTCACCATAAATCAGTAAGTAAGCAACTTCCAGAAACGATGCTTTTGCCGCTAAGTCTTCAATGGCGTAACCCCGGTATTGCAGGATACCCTCTTCACCATCTAAAAATGTAATGGCGCTTTTTGTGGCACCGGTATTTTTGTAACCCCGGTCTAACGTAACGTAGCCGGTCTGATCACGTAAATTCGAGATGTCGAAGGCTTTTTCATGTTCGGTTCCCTCCAGAGTTGGGAATGAATAAGACTTACCATCGACCGTTAATTCAGCGGAATTTGCCATACAAAAACAGGGGTAGATTTAATCAGAGGTAATGAATTTTCATAAGAGTGAGTCATTCGGGCAAGTTATCGCTCCGTGCGAATCCACACCGGGCGAAATTAGCCCAAAAATTCAAACGACGGATGAAATTGTTGTAAAAAACCCGTATTACCTTTTTATTAAATTGTAACAAAAAGAATCGGCAATAAATTTTCTGCTCACCTTTTATAAAAACAACCGCCTTTCATCACCACCCGAACTCGTTGCAAATCAGCGATCGTTTTGCCGGGATCGCCTTCTACAGCTACCAGATCGGCCAATAGACCTGGTTTGATTCGGCCCCGATCCTTTAGCTGGAACGTATCAGCATTGATTGAGGTGACTGAACGTAGCACGTCGCTGGGTTTCATACCATAATCGACCATCATGATTAGTTCACGAGCATTATCGCCGTGGCTGAACACACCGACATCTCCTCCGGCACAAATCGTTACGCCCGCGTCCAGTGCCTGTTTGAACGTAACGCGCTTTTGTTTAATACGTTCTGGTTCGGGCTCCACGCCTTTTTTCCAGCCACGGTATTGGCTAACAGCATCCCCGGCTGCCAGCGTTGGACACAGAGCTGTATTATGCTGTTTCATAAGAGCAAAGATTTCGGGTGTGCCGGCGTCCCCATGTTCAACGGTTTTACAGCCGCCCAGAATGGCCCGACGCATCCCTTCGGCTGTGCTGGCATGGGCCACTACGGCCCGGCCGCTGCTTGCGGCTACTTCTGCAATTAGTTTAATTTCGTCAACTGTGTAGGTTGGTTGCGCTTCCGCCATTAAGCCCCAGCGATAGTCAGCATAAATCTTTATTGCATCGGCGCCTTTACCGATCTGTCGCCGAACGGCTTTTACTAGCGCATCCTGTCCGTCGGCCTCTTCAGCGCCTTGTGGCACATCAATATCGGGGCTAAATCCTTTCGGTGCATAGCTGCCCGTAGCAATCAGGGCGCGCGTTACTATAACCATTCGCGGCCCCGGAATAATCCCCTGATTGATGGCTTGTTTTAACCCTACGTCGTCGTAGTCAGCCCCTTCCGTGCCAAGGTCCCGAACCGTAGTGAAGCCAGCCATCAGTGTTTTTTGTGCATGAACCGTTGCTCTGGCGACACGTAACGACCGCGCTTCTTTCAAAACCTGATCATCCCAGGTCGTTTCGTTGTACGGATGCAGTAATAAATGCGAATGGCCTTCGATTAAACCCGGCAGCAACGTAGCCCCCTTCAAATCGACAATCTCGGCGCCATCTGTTGAAACGGTATTCGAGGGGCCAACTACGTCGATTTTATCACCTTTTACACGCACAACCCAGCCTTCATGAAACGTTTCGCCATCGAAAATCCGATCCGGACGAAGTAGGTAATCACCTGACCCATTTCTGGTTGATGTGTTTGGTTTGCCTGGTTGTGAAAAGAGAAAAGAGCAGGGTTGAGACAGTAATACACAGACGAAAATTAATCTACTCAGGGTCATTGTAATCCGGTTTATTCATGAACGTATTTGAAGATAGGTGAATTCTGATGCATATTACGTAGTAGGTAATCATCTTCTGAGTAGTCGGTGCTTATATTTGACCATAAATCGTGTTGCAAACCTGCTTATGACCGTTGATGCAGATTCTACGTATCAATCGCCTTCCCAGCCGCAACGATGGCATCGGGTGTTAGGCATCCGACCGGAGGAAGGAAGAACGGTACGTTTATTCTTTATTCATAACTTTTTGCTGGGCATTGGTACTATCCTGATCTACGTAGCGGCCAATGCCATTCTGCTTGAGAATAATCCTGAGACCAGTTTGCCTGTTGCCTACATCGCATCGGCCATTGGTATGATTGCTGTCGGGCGGCTGTATGCCTATTTTGAGCACCACCTGGCATTACAAACATTGGCGATCCGGGTCCTGTTGGCGGCTGTCGTGATGACTGTAATTGTCGGTATTTTGGTTGTCGTTGGGCATTCTGTAGCGGCTGCGGTTACGATAATGACCGGCTATCGGGTCATTTATTTGCTGACAAACCTGGAGTTCTGGGGCGTTTCGGCGGTGGTTTTCGATACCCGGCAGAGCAAGCGACTTTTCAGCGTAATTAGTTCCGGTGATATGCCAGCCAAGGCGCTAGGTGCCATTCTGGCGGCTCTGGTTCATGCGCACGACGACGTTATTCGTCTGTTAATAGTAGCCTTTGCAATGTTTCTGGCGGCTCTTTACGTGTTACGTCTGACCATCCAATCGCACGATGTGCACGCGCCCCACCGCTCCGACCGAGCCATTGGTCGTGAGCCATCGCGCCTGATCGGAAAACAGTTTGGCGGCAGTGAACTAATCTTTTACATGTGCCTGAGTATGGCTGTGTTAGCCGCCGTTGGGACCGAAATCGAGTATAATTTCTTTATTAACGTAAAGCATCGCTTTCATAACCAGACGGACGTAATTCGATACGTTAGCTACGTACTGGCGCTAACCTATGGGGTGGCTATGATCGTTAAGCTACTCATGTCACGTCAGGTTCTTGACCGCTTCGGCGTGCAACGTTCGCTGCTGGTGTTACCCTGGGTTGCTCTGGTTGGATTGGGAGGTTTAACGGTTCTACATTTTGTTGGAACAACTGAAACGATTCTACTGGTTTATTTCTGTGGATTATATCTGCTATTTGAAGTAGCACGTCGGGCGTTGTTCGATCCGGTTTTTCTGGTCTTATTTCAACCCCTGCTTCCACCCCAGCGCCTTAAAGGACATACGCTGGCCAAAGGACTTTATGAGCCTATCGGCCTGGGTTTTGCCGGCGTATTGATTGCCGCCCTTCATGCTACGTTAGAATCAGGGATTCCGCTAGTCTGGATATTACTCATGGCTGGCGCTATCTGGCTTCTTCGCCATACCTATAAAAAGTATTTGCTGGAGTTGAACGACGCAATTGGACGCCGGTTCCTGGAACGCGATCAACTGGCTATGCCCGCAACCGCTCAGGCAGTTCTTATTGACCAGCTTCAGAGTAGTCGGACCGATGATGTGTTAACCGCAATTAGCTGGCTCGATGCCCATAGTCCGGCGAAACTTGCTAATCAACTTCCGGCGCTGTTAACTCATCCTGATGTAAACGTTCGTCGCAGAACCCTGGCTGCGGCTGCACACATGAGTCAGGCAATGCCGGTACGTCAGCTGACTCATATTGCGCTGGCTGATGAAGAACCGACTCTACGTCAGCAGGCAGCTTATTTATTAGGGAGACGTATCAACGTAGAATCCGCTGAACTGGCTCCCCTGATCAATCATACGGATGTAAGCATCCGGCGGGGTGCAATTCGGGGCGTACTAGAATTAAATCCGCATGATGCTGCCGCTCAGGCGAAACTTCTTCAGCTGGCTACTGATGCTGATCCGACCTATCAGCAAATAGCGCTGAGCATGATTGGTACGCTGCGCCTGAACGATTTTGCGTCTTTGGTCCATCAACGGCTAAGCAGTTCAGACGCGGGTGTTGCCAGGGTCGCGATCTCGGCGGCCGGCCAATTATCAGACGCTAATCTGACCCGATATTTATTAAATCATATCGCTGATAAAACCATTGGTCGGGCCGTTACGCAAGCTTTAAAAGCGAGAGGTGCAGAACTCATTCCGGCACTACGTAACGTACTTCATGAAACACCCGATCGTGTTGTAAAGGAACGTATTGCTGCCATTAGTGGTGCGATTGGTACACCCGAAAGCCGTCAACTTCTGAATGAAATGGCCCAGCAGACGGACTTATTCATTCGGGGTGCTGCCTTGCGGGCCTTACGACGTTTTCAGGATGAACCCGCCGACGATCCAATTTTTCGGGCACTGGCGCATGAAGAAGTGACGTTTGCGCAGCGACTTCTGCACGGAAGCCTGACGGACCCTGACCTGACCGAAACGCTTGACTACGAGTTGTCGGTGCTAGTTCAGCGATTGTTTGATATATTAACCCAGTTGTATGACTCGGATACAATTGCGGGCGCAAGACTAGGTATCGGACATCCTGCCCGCGAACGGCGAGCCAACGCCCTTGAGATGCTGGACAATCTGATTCCCCGTGATACGTATCAGACGCTTCAGGTGCTGGTTGATGACCTTCCCAGAGCGGAAAAAGTGCGTATTCTTGATACGGAGTTAGGAGCCCTTAACGATTCGGAGTCCATACGATCGTATATTTTACGAGTGGGTGAAATCGCTTTTTCGGATTGGACAGTTAGCGTTGCATTACGTAGCTTAACAGCCAAAGAAGAGTTAGAAGCCCAGCAGCTATTAACGTCCCAGTTCCCTACCTTATCCCCACTACT
Source organism: Spirosoma sp. (assembly GCF_048594605.1). Taxonomy (GTDB): domain Bacteria; phylum Bacteroidota; class Bacteroidia; order Cytophagales; family Spirosomataceae; genus Spirosoma. The sequence continues at coordinate 23,912 of NZ_JBMDWV010000287.1, read as the reverse complement.
TATGAATCATTCAGCCCAGTTGACCGAACAGATTTCAGCTTACGACCGGGTCTTACTGCTGTCTCATGCCAGCCTATTTGCACAAACCCCGGAGAACGTACTGGCTAGCATAACGCCGATTATGAAAGAAGAGCAGTATGCAGCTGGCGAAACGGTTTTTCGCAAAGGTGATTTGGGTACAGGTATGTACGTTATCTATACGGGTGAGGTGGTTATTCTCGATGGAAATACAGAACTGGCCCGATTCGGCCGGGGCGATTTCTTTGGTGAATTGGCCCTGCTGGATACCGAAGCCCGTTCGGCTACGGCCGAAGCAGTCACGGATGTACGGTTGCTACGTATCGATCAGGACGATTTTTATGATCTGATGGAAGAGCGGGGAGAAGTGCTACGTAGTATTGTCCGGAGCTTATCGGGCCGCATTCGGCGGCAGAATGAACTGATTGCCCGCCAATCGAAACAAGCTAACCAGGAAAAGCTATGAACTGGTCGGATGGAGACTCTTACATTGCTATTGGTATTGCTGTTGCTGTAATTAATTATGTCAGACGACTTTTAGATACGCGCACGCAGATACCCGTCTGGGACAATTATCTTAAATACGTATGGCTGTCGGCTTTTTTGCTGATGGCATTGGGCGAAGTTTTTCCTGACCCGTGGTTAACCTGGTACTGGCTGATTGTTTCCGGGGCCATTGCCTACACCGTCTGGCAGCTCTATGAACTACGGCATGCCCGAACTCTACTGCTGGCCATAGCGCCCTATACGTTGCTTATTGTTGCCCGTGATCTACTGAAATTTCTGTTTCCAAGCGTTTATACGTCTGTTAAAGTATACATTGAATCGGGGGCCACGTTTGCATTTGTCTGGCTTGTTACGTTTGTGATCATCGCTCGAAACCAGAAGCGATCGCTGGAAAAAGAACGACTTGAACGTGAGAAAGAAGCTGAAGAACGACGTATCATTGAGGGTAAGAAAAATGAACTTGAATACCTGGTAGCGGAACGGACGGCCGAGATTACACGGCAAAAAGAAGAGCTGGAGCAAACACTCAATGAGCTGAAAGCCACCCAGAAACAACTGATTCACAGTGAAAAAATGGCTTCGCTCGGCGAACTGACAGCAGGCATCGCTCACGAAATTCAGAACCCACTCAATTTTGTCAATAACTTCTCTGAAGTTAGCATGGAGTTAATTGACGAATTAAGCGAAGAGCAAACAAAAACTGACCGGGATAAGGATCTGGAATCTGAATTATTGACAGACCTGAAACAAAATCTTGAGAAAATTCATCATCATGGCGGCCGGGCTTCGTCTATTGTCAAGGGAATGTTGCAGCACTCACGCTCCAGTACAGGACAGCGGGAAGCTACCGATATAAATGCCTTGTGCGATGAATACCTGCGATTGGCGTATCATGGCTTGCGGGCCAAAGACAAAACATTTAATGCCACCCTAAATACGGATTTTGATACGTCGCTCGGCCCGGTTAGCCTGGTTCCGCAGGATATAGGACGCGTACTATTAAATCTGTTCACCAATGCTTTTTATGCTGTACAGCAGCGCAAAAAGCAAGTTAGTCCCTCTGCCGATGTCAATGCTGGCTACAAACCCATTGTTACGGTACGTACGGGTTGTGCAGATAATCAGGCCGTAATTGCCGTTACGGATAACGGCACGGGCATGTCGGATGAGATTCAGCAAAAGATTTTTCAGCCTTTCTTTACCACCAAACCCACGGGCGAAGGTACTGGGCTGGGTTTGTCGCTGGCTTACGATATTATAACAGACGGCCATAGTGGAACCCTGTCCGTTGAGAGTAAGGAGAACGAGGGAACTACTTTTACTATTCGATTGCCGGCTTGAGTTCAGGCGGTTTTAGGAAAGGTTATTACTATGCTCATTCGCCTGCTGGTCGTATTCTTATTTGGGCTGAATATAGTGGGTGCACGAGGTCAGGACTCGTTGCGGAATGCATTACGTACCCAGCTAGCCAATCATACTCAGTCGGACACGATTCGGATCAATCAACTAAACAGGCTGGCGTTTTTATGGCGGGGGGAGCAGCCCAGACAAACCGTCTTACTGGCTGAGGAAGCGTTGAGGCTTTCCCGAAAACTCCATTACCGGCGCGGTGAAGCTACAGCTGTTTATATGCTGGGTATTGGGCACGATACGTATGAAGGTTCCGCTCAGGTTCTTCCTTTCCTGGAGCAGGCCAGACAATTATTTAAGCAGCAAAACGATCAGGTTGGTCTGGCACAGACGTTAAGCCAGATTGGCTGGTTTTATACGCAGCGGGGGGATTATGTACCCGCTCTTAAGTACGATTTAGAGGCTTGGGAGCTGGCAAAAAAAACGAGCGATCTTGAATTATTATCCCGCACGACAGCACGCTTAGGCGGCTTATACACAATCATCGGAGATTATCAGCAAAGCCTGGCTTTTCAATCGTCGGCTATTCAGCTATGTGAACGAATAAATGATCAGGAAGGTGTTTGCCGACAGTTGAACGGGTTTGGCGATATGTACCGTCTGCAGTTAGATTTCAGCCGGGCAGAACGTTATTATAACAAATCAATCCGCCTGGCGCGTACGTTAAATCGCCCTCGTCTGGCTGCTCAGGCCGAAAGCAATATGGCCGCCATGTATGTGGCTCAGGGCAACTATGCAGAAGCGTTTGATATAGCGTATCGGGCGCTCAACGTTTTAACAAAAATACCGGAGAACGACGTAGTGGCCTGGACGCAAACGACACTCGCCCGAGGCTATCTAAAGCAAAATAGGCTCGATAGCGCGTTAGCTTACGGTCTGCGTAGTCTGAAGCTGAGCCAACAAATCGGGTACCGGGAGGCTACAAGAGATGCCAATGAAATTCTTGCGCAGGTATACGTAGCAAAACGCCAGTTTGCCGATGCTTATGCTTATCAGCAGCAATACATTGCTTATGCCGATACTCTTTCGGGGCGGGATACGCAGCAGCAACTGGCTCTGCTGCAATACAACTACGGTCTGGCGGAAAAACAGGGACAAATTGCTTTGCTTCAGAAAGATAAAGCCTTACAACAGGAAACGGCACAACGCCAAAGGCAGTTGCTGGTGGCTACGTTAATCGGCATGGCTTTGATTCTTGGAATACTTTTTCTGATGTACCGTAATAACCGCCAGAAGCAGAAGGCCAATGCACTGTTGGAACAGCAAAAAAACGAAATTCAGTCTCAGCGTGATCAGACAAATCAGGCTCTATTGGAATTAAAAGCTACGCAAAAACAACTGATTCACAGCGAAAAAATGGCTTCGCTGGGTGAACTAACTGCTGGTATTGCCCACGAAATTCAGAATCCGTTAAACTTCGTTACTAATTTTTCTGAAGTATCTGCAGAACTGGTGCAGGAGCTAAGCGAAGAACGAAAGAAAGGACCAAATCGGGATGAGGAACTGGAAGAAGAACTGTCAGTTGACTTATCGAATAACCTAGACAAAATTATTCAGCATAGTAACCGGGCGTCGAATATCGTAAAAGGTATGCTGGAGCATTCACGAAAAAGCACTGGTCAGAAAGAACCGACAGACCTCAATACCCTGTGTGACGAATATCTCCGTTTGGCGTATCATGGCCTACGCGCCAAAGACAAATCATTTAATGCCGAGCTCATCACCGACCTGGATACTTCGTTGGGCTTAGTGCAGGTTATGCCGCAGGAAATAGGCCGGGTATTGCTTAATTTATTTTCCAATGCCTTGTACGCTGTACTGCAACAAAAAAAACGAGCCGAAGCTGACTATCAGCCCTACGTGCGTGTAGTCACCAGACGTAGAGATAAGGAGGTCGCTATTCAGATAATGGACAACGGGGTGGGCATGTCGGATGAGATTCAGCAAAAGATTTTTCAACCCTTCTTTACCACCAAACCTACTGGCGAAGGGACTGGCCTGGGTTTGTCGCTGAGCTATGATATCGTTACGAAAGGCCACAGTGGAACTCTGTCTGTAGACAGTCAGGAGGGAAAAGGCACAACATTTACAGTCATTATTCCCATATAAAAACCTTACAGAAAGAAATGTGCAACCCTACGTGCCGGCAATAATAGGATAGATACATCAGACGCCAGCATAAACCCTCTTTTCTAAACTTATGAACTACTGCCTGACGCACCATAAACAATGGGGGGCTGTTTGTCTAATTCCGTTAATAATTCTGTTGATAGGGTTCGCTGAACTACCCTCTCTCGCTCAACAGCCTACTGATACGTTGCCACCTCTGGCGACTATTCAGACTCAAATTGATCTGATCAAGGCAGACAGTAGTAAAATTGAACAATACAGTAAAATTGGTGGCGATCTGATCAGGGCTTATCGCGATGCCGATGCCAGGGTGCTTACCGAACAGGCACTGACATTGGCTAAGGAATTAGGAAATAAACGGGATATTGCGTTCTTCCTGAGCCGTTTGGGCGACATTAGTACGTATGCGTCCAGGTATCCGGAAGCCATCCGGTTGTATCAGCAGGCAATGGATGCCGCTACAAGTGTACAGGATACCAATCGGTTGATTTATACACTGCTTCATTTAGGGCAGATCTATAACAGCACGTATGAATTTTCGATGGCCGAAAAGTATCTATTACAGGCGCTGCAACTTGCTTCCCGTAGCCAATCCAAACAATTAGCATCCTGTTATAATGAGTTGTCGGTTCTGGAAGGAAAACGCAAAAATCCCCGTAAAGCCATTGAGTATGGAAAGCAAAGCATGGCGCTCAATAAAAAGAACAACGACCTGGTGAGGTACTACGCTACGTTGCTTAATAATGCCATCTGCTATAAAAACCTAAAGCAGTACGAAAAATCGGTTGATGCGTATCAGGAAGTACTTCAGTACAGCCAGCGCGAGAAGAAAAAGTATCAACAGATTATGGTGTACGTAAACCTGCCCTGGGCACTGATTCCATTAAATCGGCTCGATGAAGCAGAGCACTACGTTCAACTGGCTATTCAGGGCATTAAAACAGGCTCTGTAGATAATCCTAAGGAGCTACTGGAGGAATCGTATAACATATTAACCAAAATCAACCAGCAGCGGGGTAATTATCAGGCCGCTCTGGCGTATCGGGAGAAAGCCATTACGTATCATGATAGTATTTTTAATGCAGCCAACAGCCAGCAACTACTGGAACTGACCACTCGTTATGAAACCGAAAAGAAAGAGGCTGAAATCAAGGAATTGAATATCCAGAATGATCACAAGCAGAATCAGTTAATGTACGTCGGCGGAGGAGCGGTTTTACTTCTGGTTATGCTGGGACTGATGGGAGGACTGTACCGGCGGCTACGGCGGGCTAATCATCAACTGGCCAGTAATAACCAGCAATTAAATCAAACGCTGGCTGATCTGAAAACCACGCAGAATCAGCTCATACAAAGTGAGAAAATGGCCTCATTGGGCGAGTTGACGGCGGGTATTGCTCATGAAATTCAGAACCCACTCAATTTTGTCAATAACTTCTCCGAACTATCTTCCGAATTACTCCTCGATCTTAAGGAAGAACGGCAGAAGGAAGAGAAACAGAATGAGGAGCTGGTAGCGGACTTACTGAATGATCTGACGCAAAACCTTCAGAAAATTCACCATCATGGACAGCGCGCCAGCAATATTGTTCGAAGTATGCTCGAACATAGCCATAGCAGCAGTGGACAACGGCAGCCTACCAATCTGAACGCCCTTGCGGAAGAGTATCTGCGCTTATCATATCATGGCATGCGGGCAAAAGACAAAGTCTTTAATGCGGACTTAAGAACAGAATTCGATCCTGAAGTCGGAACAATAGAGGTTGTGCCTCAGGATATAGGTCGGGTGCTGCTGAACTTATTCAACAACGCTTTTTATGCTACGGCTGATCGGCAAAAGGAGCAAAAATCAGATTATCAGCCAACTATTAACGTAACAACTAAGCGGCAAAAGGGACGTATCGAAGTTTGCGTACGCGACAATGGGACAGGTATTTCCGACATGATAAAAGAAAAAATATTTCAGCCTTTTTTCACCACTAAACCTACAGGACAGGGAACGGGACTAGGTTTATCGTTAAGTTACGATATTGTAACAAAAGGGCACGGTGGTACTTTTTCTGTAACCAGCCGGGAAGGAGAGGGGGCAGAATTTGTTATTGTGTTACCGGCGTAGCAAGCTACTACGTACCACAGCAATTGCTTATCTTTGGCATATACACCTGAAGAATAATGAAAATTTTAGTTGTTGATGACGAGGTTGACGTAAAGGATCTTTTTGAGCAGCGTTTCCGCCGTGAGATTCGTAACGGTGAATTTCAACTGGCTTTTGCCAATTCTGGGGAAGAAGCCCTTAACTTCCTCAATGAACATCCCTCAGAAGTAATTCTAATCCTGTCTGATATTAATATGCCCGGTATGAGTGGCTTTGAACTGCTACGTCATATCCGTCAGGATTTTCAGGCCCCTCCGCCCCCCGTCGTGATGATGATTACGGCTTATGGTGACCCCGATTCGCATCAGCAAGCCGTCAAACTGGGGGCCAACGATTTTCTAACGAAGCCACTCGATTTTGGGGTACTGAAACAAAAACTTCGTGATTTGTCATGACAGCTAAAATATTAGTGGTCGACGACGAAACCGACCTTGAATTACTCATCAAGCAAAAATTTCGACGACAGATCCGGGAAAAGCAATACGAGTTTGTATTCGCTCACGATGGTACAGAAGCATTAGAGCTGCTGGATCAGCAATCTGATGTCGATATGGTATTGACCGATATCAACATGCCGGGCATGGACGGCCTTACCCTGTTGATCAAGCTGAACGAATTAAATCCGATGCTCAAAGCCGTCATTGTGTCGGCCTATGGTGATATGGATAATATCCGGACAGCCATGAACCGCGGTGCGTTTGACTTTGTGACGAAGCCGGTCAATTTCGAAGATCTGGAAGTGACGATGCAGAAAACGATGGAATACATTGCGCAGCTTCGTAAAACTGTGCAGGCCATCAAGGAAAATAACATCCTCAGAATGTACGTCGACGAATCGGTACTGACGTTCATGAGCCGATCCGAATTCGAAACGGCTTTATCGTCCAGCGAAACCGTAGAAGCCAGCGTACTTTTTATCGATATCTGCGGTTTTACGGCTCTTTCCGAACAGGAATCTGCTGATACGATTGTTCGGTTGATCAATCGGTATTTCGACGTAATGGTCAAGGAGATTATTGCGCAGGGGGGGCACGTCGATAAATTTATGGGTGATGCCATTATGGCCGTTTTCCGGGGCGAATACCACCTCGACCGCGCCATCGAAGCTGCTCTGGCGGTCCGCACACAAATTGACAGCCTGGAAGATAATTTACCGAATCATCCCGGATACCAGCCGCAGGTGGCCATTGGTATCAATACCGGCGAAATGGTTTCGGGGAATATTGGTTCAACGACGCTACGTCGGTTGGATTATACTGTCATTGGTGATGCTGTTAACATAGCACAGCGCCTGCAATCAATAGCACAGGCAGGGCAAATCGTTATTGCAGAGTCCGCTCAGCAGCAGATTGCCGAATCGTTCACCTGCGAATACATTGGAGAAGTGAGCTTGAAAAATAAAGCCGAGCCAGTAGTGATCTATAACGTAATCAGATAACCACCGCTATCGGCTGGAATAGCAGGAAGCGATGTTTATCTGATTGATAATCAGTATTTATTTCTGGTGAAGGTAAGCTGACTTGATTCCTGCTGAACAGTTAATTCCACTACGTGTCCAATGGGTAGCGCCAAGTTATACGCAACGTGACCGGCTGGAAAGTCGAACAGGATCGGAAAATTGTAAGGAGCGGTAATTTCAGAAATGATTTCGTAGGCGTCCTTGCCAAATGGTAGCGAAAGATTATCCCGCATATCGGTAAACTGCCCGACAACCAGTCCCGCCAGATTCGCCAGACGCCCCGCTCTGTGAAGTTGTCGTATCATCCGGTCGAGCGAGAAAAGTGATTCGTCAATATCCTCAATAAATAAAACCTTACCATCAAAATCAAGGTCGGTAGACGTACCGATGGAATTAACGAGCATGGTTAAATTTCCACCGACAAGTGGACCCGTTGCCTGCCCCAATCGATTAAGCGGATGAGTTGATACGGTATAATCGTCGGGGATTTTACCAAACAGCCATTTCCGCAACGATTCCAGGGATTCTGCTCGTTCAGGATCGCCAAACTGCCTGGGCATCAAACCGTGCAAGCTAATAATGCCGTTACGTTGCAATAAACTTAGCAGAACCGTAATGTCACTGAAGCCCACCAACCATTTGGGATTAGCTCGCAGGCCCGTTAAGTCAAGCTCGTCGGCAATTCGATAGCAGCCATAGCCACCGCGAGCTGCAAATACTGCTTTCACGTTCGGATCGTCGAATAAACGTTGCAAATCGGCTCGGCGAAGGTTGTCAGAACCGGCAAAAGGACCGTCCGTTACGTGTAAACTCTGGCCTTCGATTACGTTGAGTTTCCAGACGTTACGTAGAATATGCAAGCCATCAGCCAGTTCGTCGTAAGGAAACCAACTGGCTGGTGAAACAACCCCGACCGTGTCGCCAGGGCGTAGAAAAGGAGGGAAAATCACGATAAATGTATAAAAGTTTCGAATTTCAGGTTCACGATTCAGCATAAATTCAGAATCTGAAACCTTATGTTTGAAAATATTAATTCAAGGCTGCTTCTTCCGTATCGTCGAGTTTGTCCAGGTCAAGCGTGACGACGCCTTGCTGGTTTCCGTTGAACATTGGGCGGAATTTGTGCCCCCAACGGATTTCATTGTAGCGATAAGAATATCGGGTGTGTACGCCCTGAGCGAACGTATCGTCCATTGCCTGAAAAGAAATTAAAAACTCGCTGTCTGATTCTTCCAGATCTTTAGGTGTGCATCCAAATAACGGACTTTCCGATGTAATCGGGTGCACGAGTGTCCAGTTGGTTGGGAAAAAGGTCACTTTACTACGTTCCAGATTCAGGCCGTAATATTTTCGGGTGAGTGCTCCGTCGGGTTTGGGCTCTACGCGCGAAAGAGACACCGTAATGGATAGATCAATTAACTGGTTGGCTCGGGTATTAATGATACGAAACATCCAGCCATTCACATCCAGATAAGGAGCGACTACGGCTATTTGCGAAAAGCGTACATGCGCCACTGGCCGGGAAAATCGTGCGTAAAGTAAACCGGTAGCCAGCGCAAAGGCCAGCAAACCAATCATTGATTCAAAAGCGGCAATGCAGCTTGTTAGAAAACTATCGGGCGAGATATGACCGTAGCCAACTGTAGTAAGAGTTTGAGAGCTGAAAAAGAAACACTTCCAGAAAGGGCCGTTCAGAACCCGATCATCTACTCCTTTGAGCGTATCAGCACCAGCCAGCATATAAATACCTGCGAAGAGCGTATTCGTAAATAAATAAGCAACCAGAAGCCAGCTAAAAAACTGGCCCCAGCTCATTGTAATCAGTCGGTTATAAATATTCAGTCGATCCCACAGGCTGCTATTAATCCGAGCAATGTTAAAAGTGCCATCTTTATTAATAAGCCGCGAATGAGCATCTGTCAGTTTTGTGCCAAAGCCGATATCATTACGTCGCTCCTCCTGCTCAACTAACTTGCTGTCTGCGGAAGGTGGGTTAGAATGATGACGATTAGACGAATCCATATTGGATAAATTTGGAATAGAGCGCCGTTTTGGTAGGTCAGTTAACAAAGTTATGGCAAATTTGTCCTGCTTGTCTTTGCTGGTTCTGAATCACCATTCACCTACTTCATCGGATGCATCCAATTGAAACGGTAGTTAGTTTACTTGGCGTAACAACATTGCTGGCCGTAGTGGCTCGTCGTTTACGCATCTCCTACCCAATTCTGTTAGTTATTACGGGTCTATTTATTGGGTGGGTACCGGGCTTACCCCATGTAGAATTAACCCCCGACGCGGTTTTTCTGGTCTTTCTGCCTCCTTTGCTTTACGCAGCGGCCTGGCAAATCGATAACCTGGAACTGAAGCTCTACAGCCGGTCCGTTGCGCTGATGGCAACGGGTTTAGTACTGTTTACTTCTACGATTGTGGCCATAATAGCCCACACATTTATTCCTGGGTTTTCATGGGCACAGGGCTATTTGCTTGGAGCGATCATTGCTCCCCCGGATGCGGTTGCTGCTACGTCCGTAACACAGGGGTTGAGTGTGCCTAAACGGATCACAACCGTACTGGAAGGTGAAAGCCTGGTAAATGATGCTACCAGTTTAATTATTTACCGCTACGGATTGGCCGCCATATTAACAGGCCACTTTGTGCTGTGGCAGGCTAGTCTTCAGTTTGTTGGGATTGCATTGGCCAGTGTGGCTATGGGCTGGGCCATCGGCTGGGCAATGATCAGAGTCCACAGAGTCGTTACAAAAGATACCGTTACCAGCACGGTTTTGACGCTTCTGACGCCTTACGGTTCTTACCTTATCGCCGAGGAATTCCATCTTTCAGGCGTATTGGCTGTTGTAACGACTGGCCTTTTCCTATCGACCCGCACTTCCGAAATCTTCAGTAATCAGGGGCGTCTGCAAACCAATGCTGTTTGGGAGATCGTCGTTTTCCTGCTCAATGGTTTTGTGTTTATTCTCATTGGATTACAGCTTCCAACTATTGTGTCTGAGTTGAATGGGTACACACTAACTGAGGCTATTAACTACGGTTTGCTGATCAGTGGGGTAGCAATTGTTGCCCGAATTCTCTGGGTGTTTCCCGGCGCTTACATTCCCCGTTGGTTAAGTTCAAAGATTCGGCAACGCGAAGCCAAGCCAAGTTGGCAGCAAGTACTGATTGTTAGCTGGGCGGGTATGCGGGGGGTGGTTTCATTGGCTGGCGCACTGGCACTGCCGAATACGTTGCCGAACGGTCAGCCATTTCCCGCACGTGATCTGGTGTTATTCATTACGTTCATAGTCATTCTGTGTACGCTGGTAATTCAAGGGCTGACTCTACCTGTGCTTATTGACAGTCTGGCGGTTCGGGAATCTATCGACGAAAAACGGGAGGAACGTAAACTGCGACGGAAAATGGCGCAGGAAGCTATTACGCATCTGGAGGCTAACCATTCGGCAGGTTCGGTGCATGATGACGTACTGAACTACGTCAAAAACGCGTATGAATTGCGAATTAGTGAACTCAACGGTATGTTGCGAGCCACTAATTTGTCTGATCGTCCTGCCGAATTATACCAGCAGGCTGTTAATCTTCAACTGGAACTAATCGCCATTGAGCGGGCTGTGCTTACCAGCCAGCGCCAGGGAAGTTTGCTGGATGGTGAAATTTTTCGAAAAATGGAACAGGAATTAGATTTAGAAGCTGCCCGTTTGTCGTTAGTACAACCAACTGATTAAAAATGGACTCTTTGTAACATGAACCTATAAATTATGGGCTCTGGAGCTAACAGATTAGGGGAAAATGGAGACAGTAAAAGCTGCCTGGTTAAAATTTTATTCGATTAGTAAAAAATATTAGGTAAATATACCTATTTTAGCAGGCGTGATCTATGTTTATTTACCGCAGTTTTTAATAGCAAAACCCACTCATGAAGTCTTATCCAGGTATGATTAGCCTGATTGTACCAGCTTTTAATGAAGAAGAGAATTTACCAGTACTGGTTCACAGGCTTATGGCCATCATGGAACCATATGATTCTTACGAAATTCTGATTATTGACGATGGTAGTTCGGATCAAACCCGTTACGTGCTGCGGCAGCTAAGCAACGCCTATCCTGTTGTTCGTTTTCTTTCTTTTTCCCGCAATTTTGGCCATCAGATGGCGCTACGGGCAGGATACGACAACGCTCGTGGTGAAGCCGTTATCTGTCTGGATGCTGATCTTCAGCATCCGCCGGAGTTAATTCCGACGCTAATTGCCAAGTGGCGTCAAGGTTACGAGGTGGTATATACTGTACGACAGGCTGATCCAAAACTCTCTTGGTTCAAACGGACTACCTCCAAATACTTTTATCGACTTCTACGTAGTGTTTCTAACCTGAACATTGAAGATGGAGCGGCTGATTTTCGATTACTTGATCGGAAAGTAGTCAACACGATAAAGGAATTTAAGGAAAATGATTTATTTCTGCGGGGTGCTATTTCATGGGTAGGGTTTCGTCAGTGCCGTATCCTTTATGAGCCAGCTGCTCGTTATGCTGGCCGTTCAAAATATTCTTTCCGCAAAATGCTGAAGCTGGCGGCCATGGGTATTACGTCTTTTTCGACGCGGCCGCTGTATCTATCAGTATTGTTAGGTTTTGGCATGTCATTCTTTGCCTTACTATTTGGTGCCGAGGCTACGTATGAGTATTTTTTTACGAATGCAACGGTTTCTGGCTGGACAACCCTGGTCGTCCTATCGGTGCTTATTGGGGGCGTTCAATTTATCATGATCGGTATTATCGGTGTATATTTGGGCAAAACGTTCGTTGAAGTAAAAGGACGACCAGCCTATATTATCAGTGATACGAGCGAGATAGAGGAGACCGCAACAACATGGCAACCCACCAGTCAAGAGGACGACGTGCTATTTTATTCACCGTTGACGTAGAAGAATTTGATACCGCCGTCGAATTCGGTCATGACATTCCACTGGGTGAACAGGTGGCGGTTTCAACTAAGGGTTTAAAGTTAGTAGCTGACTGTTTTGATACTGTAGGTGCTTGCACTACGTTGTTTACAACGGCTAATTATGCCCTCCATGAACCTACGCTGGTTCAACATTTGGCGCGTAAACACGAAATCGCGTCCCACGGATATTATCATACTACCTTCGAACCCGCTGATTTACTGACATCCCGGCTGGCGCTGGAGAAACTTCTGAATCGTCCCGTAACAGGATTTCGGCGGGCGCGTATGGGGTTTGTTGATCCGAACGACGTGCGTGAGGCAGGTTATGCTTATAATTCCTCGCTGCATCCGACCTGGCTGCCAGGTCGATACAACCACTGGGGGGAGCCTCGACACCCATTTCGGGAAATGAACATTTGGCAGATCCCCGCATCGGTTACGCCTACGTTACGATTGCCCTTGTTTTGGCTTAGTCTGAAAAATTTTCCGTTCGCCCTCTACAAACAACTGTGCCGACAAACGCTGCAAGCGGATGGTTTCCTGAATCTTTATGTACATCCCTGGGAGTTTACGGACCTGTCGGCGTACGATAAAATTCCAACTTATGTTCGACGGTATTCGCGCGATATGCTGCTCGATCGGGTTAAGAATCTTCTTCTTTATTTAAAACCATTTGGCGAGTTCAGCACAATGGGTGAGTTTGTACAGCAACTCAGCTCAACCCCTCATTAAGCACTAGCCTGTTTATTTTTACCGGATGGTATCATTTTTTAAACGACCATTTTTTAGTAATTATCGAGTCATATTCGGTCTCTATTTCTTAGTTACCCTATTTGTCAGTATACGGGTTGTTTTCGTAGATGGATCCAATAACTACCAGATCTTCTATTATTCACTTGACCACTTAATCCACGGCAAAAGCCTTTATACGGTTTATCCAGACGAGTATACTGACCATTATCATTACGCGCCAACTTTCGCTGCGCTGTTTTCGCCTGTCTTTTCGCTGCCTTATTCACTAGGTCTATTTTTATGGCATTTTCTGTTTGCTGGAATTTGGGTATTGGCCATCTACCGAATGCCCTTTACGCATCAGCAGAAAGTTTTTGCCTACTGGTTTGGATTACAGGAGCTTTTTACCTCGCTGGTCAATAGTCAGACAAATCCGCTTATTGCTGCTATACCCTTATTTGCCTTTATTAGTTTTGAAAAGCGGCAGCCGTTTTGGGCGGCCTTTTTTATTGTTCTAGGCTTTAACATTAAGATATACAGCCTTGTAGCAGGGGCTTTATTTATTCTTTATCCGCAAAAAATCCGCTTCCTGATCTCATGTTTACTTTGGGGCGTAGTACTAGGACTATTACCCTTGATATTTACCCCCTTCGACAAACTGCTTTGGCAATATGATTTGTGGATTAATCAGTTATTCATTAAATCAGACCATGACAAGTGGGGTAATACATCCATCCACCGCTTAGTCCATACGTTTATTTCTCCCGATGTGGCTACGCCCGTCATTATTGGAGCCGGTGTAATTCTTTTCTGTACAGTTTACGCCCAATTTCGGCGATTTACAGACACTACGTTTCGGCTGCTGATGGTTGCTTCTACCTTGATCTTCCAGGTTATTTTTAATCCGGTTGCTGAGTCACCTACGTACATTACAGCGGTTACGGGCGTACTGATCTGGTGGTTTTGTAGTCCCCAAACAGTACTTGATCGTGTGTTGCTGATTGCCTGTCTGATCTTCACCATTTTTTCGCCCAGTGATTTATTCCCGGTTTTTCTGCGTGAACAATTCGTTAAACCGTACGTATTAAAGGCCTTACCGTGTGTATTAATCTGGTTTCGGGTAATTTATTTAATGCATATCGACACAAATAAAAGCACTCATGGCGTCAACCTGGCTTGATTTCTGGCAGAAGGAGAATGAATTCGATGATTCAATGTCAACGAATTATGCTTATTTCCTGGCCCGCGTTGAGGAATATATTCCTTTGTCGAAAAAAACGAAAGTGTTGGATATTGGCTCGGGGCCAGGCAATCTGGAAGATGCATGGCACCACCGAATTGCCGAAATTCACGGGCTGGATATATCGAAGCGGTATAACGAAATAGCTCGGGCTAAACACGCGAATCATACAAACGTTTATTTCCACGATCTTCCAGCCGATGACTATTTGAATTTCCAACCTGTAAAGAGCCAGCAATTTGATGTTATTATCGTCATGAGCGTAGTGCAGTATTACCGGAACGCTGACGAAATCAAATCGTTAATTCAATCAATAAAAGAGTTAGCCGCTCCTGGAGCAAAAGCGCTTATCTGTGATATAATGGTTGGGGGGAGCGTACTCAAAGATATTGCGAGTATCATTGGACGATCACTCAGGCAAGGGCAATTGCTATCAATGCTCAGATTGCTGGTTCGGCTTCGCTTTTCTTCATATTATGAAGTGCGGAAAGAAAACGGGTTTTTGGTACTTCCTAAACAGGAATGGCTGGAAATTGCCCGGCAAGTAGGTGTAGACGCTCGCTTTATCAATGAGCCATTAACTTTACAGCAGGAGCGACAAAATTTACTGATTCAGTTTTAACCAGCTTTTGAATACTATACGTAGTGCTTAAATAAATACTACGTCTTCGATGACATCGGTACCCATGTCTTTATTTACCAACTGAATGAGTTTCTGCTTAGCGTTGACTAGTTCGTTACGTAGTGGAGCAGAAGCAATTTCAATGTGAAGCTTGCGATCACGAACGTAGAGCCGGTTTGTGCGCGAGGCAATTGCCGGCCCCATCATGCGCCCCCAAAAGGCTTCGAGATACGTTTCGTTGAAGCGCGTCTGGAGCTGATAGGCTTTCAATAACTGACTAATGGCATCCTTTACGGTGGTTGTGCCAGCTACACGAGTAGCATTGTCGCGGTTATATCGGTACGTCTGATTCATGGGCGGGTGTCTTACTACAAAAGTAAACAATGAATTGACTTAATAGATAGTGCTACGTTTACGAGCGGTAAAAAATATGCGGTTCCGTAGAAAAAGCCCGTAGTGTTTGGATTCGCACCGTTTGGCTGTTATACTTGCGTCATCAAGTCAATTGCTACGCGCCAACTTCTGTCGTACCGGCGCGCGTTGATTTATAAAGAAGTGGGGAGAGATCAGGCTCTGCGAACCGCTGGCAACCTACCACATGGCAAGGTGCTAACTCCTGCCTAAAGCTATTTTAGGGACTATAAATCGATAACTCACATGATCTACAGTCAGCAACGTATGCCCCGGGCCTGGCTGCCCATTTGGGCCTGCTAGTCTCCACGCTCAATCTGCCGTTCAGAACCGGGAGAGGTTGTGGCGCATACCCTTTACGGAATCTGTTTTCAATGAATCCCCGAAAGGAAATAAGTACAATCCCAAAACCATAGACTTGCCAATTATGTCATCATCCCTTCATTTTGATACGCTCCAGCTTCATGCTGGCCAGGAGCCCGACCCCGCTACCAACGCTCGGGCTGTGCCTATTTATCAGACAACGTCGTATGTCTTTAACGATTCTGCTCATGGCGCTGATTTGTTTGCGTTGAAAGCATTCGGTAATATTTATACGCGCATCATGAACCCCACCTCCGACGTATTCGAGAAAAGGATGGCCGCGCTCGAAGGAGGAGTGGCCGCTCTGGCTGTCGCGTCGGGTCAGGCCGCTCAGTTTATTGCGTTAAGTAATATTTTGAGTGCGGGCGAAAACTTTATAACTACCTCGTTTCTATACGGAGGTACCTACAACCAGTTTAAGGTTTCGTTCAAACGACTGGGTATTGAAGCTCGCTTTGCCGACGGTGATAATCCTGAATCGTTTGCCAGATTGATTGATGATAAAACGAAGGCCATTTTTCTGGAAACCATTGGTAATCCTGGATTTAATATCCCTGATTTCGACGCCTTTGCTGCTTTAGCAAAAGAACATGATCTTCCATTGATCGTTGATAATACGTTCGGAGCTGGAGGATATCTGTTTCGTCCACTTGAACACGGAGCTGCCGTAGTTGTTGAATCAGCCACAAAATGGATTGGCGGACATGGTACCAGCATCGGAGGTGTAATCGTTGATGGGGGCAACTATAACTGGGGTAATGGTAAGTTTCCGCAGTTTTCCGAACCG
The DNA here is from genome assembly GCF_048594605.1 of Spirosoma sp. Classification (GTDB taxonomy): domain Bacteria; phylum Bacteroidota; class Bacteroidia; order Cytophagales; family Spirosomataceae; genus Spirosoma. The sequence continues at coordinate 7,125 of NZ_JBMDWV010000287.1, read as the reverse complement.
TCGGAAGGCTATCATGGCATGGTGTTTAGCGACGTATTTGGTGTGGGTGGTCCGTTCGGTAATATTCAGTTTATTATTCGGGCCCGCGTTGAAGGTCTGCGCGATTGGGGCCCAGCGATTAGTCCGTTTAATTCTTTTTTGTTGCTGCAGGGGCTGGAAACACTCTCGCTACGTGTTGAACGAACTGTGGAAAATGCACTGGCGCTGGCCCAGTGGCTGGAACAGCACGAACAGGTTGAGTCGGTCAATTATCCTGGCCTGCAAAGTAGCTCCTATCATGAGCTTGCCAAAAAATACCTGAAACGTGGCTTTGGGGGCGTATTCACCTTCAAATTGAAAGGTAATAAAGAAACCGCGGATCAGTTCGTCAATAGCCTGAAACTGGTCAGCCATTTAGCCAATGTCGGCGATTCAAAAACGCTTATTATTCATCCGGCTGCCACTACGCACCAGCAACTAAGCGAGCAGGACCAGGCTAGCGCAGGCGTTGAGCTGGGCATGCTACGTGTCTCGGCGGGTATTGAGCATATCGACGATCTTAAAGCCGATTTTGCACAGGCATTTGCCCAAATCGCCGAGCCGGTTAAAGCTTAATTGATTAACATGTCAGGTTCGATATTTCAGGCTCCTGTCGGGATTAAACAGAGAGCCTGAAATATCGAACTTAAGTCACTTAACCTGAAACATCATTTTCGTTGAACGTACAGTATTTCGATTATAAATATTCGTTCCCACTTGAGTCGGGCGAGAGCTTGCCGAGTTTTCGCTTGGCTTATACCACACGGGGTACCCTCAATTCTGATCAGTCGAATGTGATCTGGGTATGTCATGCCCTGACGGGTAATGCCGATGCTGGCGACTGGTGGGGCGGAATGGTCGGGTCAGGCAAGTATTTCGATCCGGAGCAGTATTTTATTGTTTGCGCGAACGTATTAGGTTCCTGCTATGGTTCAACGGGGCCACTCGCTATTAACCCAGCCACTAAACAGCCATTCTATCATGACTTTCCAGTTATTACGGTACGAGATATAGTTGGAACGCTGGATTTACTACGGCAGGAGTTAGGAATCGAGAAAATTCATACGTGCATTGGTGGCTCAGTAGGTGGCGAGCAGGCCGTAGAATGGGCTATTATGCAACCGAATCTGATTGCTAATCTGGTTCTAATTGCGGCTAGTGCAGTGGCTTCGCCCTGGTGTATTGCGTTCAATGAAGCGCAGCGTATGGCTATTGAAGCTGATCCAACCTGGGTTGAGCGACGCGATGATGCCGGGCGCGCTGGTATAAAAGCTGCCCGGGCGATGGCCATGATTTCCTACCGGAATTACGATACGTATGGATTCACCCAGGCACTTGATAATAATGAACAATTAGACGGATATAAAGCAGCGGGTTACCAGCGATATCAGGGCGAAAAGCTAGCGGATAGGTTCAACGCTTTTACGTACTGGACACTTTCGAAGGTGATGGATTCGCATAATGTAGGCCGTAATCGCGGAAGTATCCTTAATGCATTATCTCAGATTAAAGCGCGAACATTAGTCGTAGGAATTCGTTCTGATTTATTGTTCCCCCCTTCAGAACAGCAGTTTCTGGCTCGTCATATTCCAGAAGCTGTTTATGAAGAGATTGATTCGCTCTACGGTCACGACGGTTTTTTAATTGAATTCCGGCCGTTGGCCAATATTATCCGTAAATGGATGGCAAATGCGGGGACCACAACAGAACTAAAATCAACAACATCAACAATTCGCATTAGCCAGTAAGGTTAGTTTAGTATGGTTTGGTATGAGGCCGAAGTACGGCAATTGGAAGATAAATTGGCTACAATGCCACCGGTTATAGATCGAGTCGTTTTTTATGGTAGTTCCTCAATCCGGCTCTGGACAACGCTAACGCAGGATTTTCCACAAATTAATACGGTCAACCTAGGCTTTGGCGGTTCTACACTGGCGGCCTGCGCCTGGTTTTTTGAGCGATTGCTGATTCCAGCGGCCCCTAAGTCAATTGTGCTTTATGCTGGTGACAACGATTTGGGCGATGGGCGTCATCCTGAGGAAGTTTATTTGTTTTTCTGCGCGTTTGCCAATAAAATGGATAAGTATTTGCCTGATGTTCCGGTATCGTTCCTATCGATAAAAACTAGTCCTGCCCGCTGGGAAATTGCTGACCAGATTCGTCGTACGAATGAATTAGTAAAGAAAGAGATTGAGCAACGGGTCAATTATCAATACGTTAATATGACAACACCACTGCTCAATAATGATGGACTGCCACGTCGGGAATTTTACGAAAAAGATGGACTGCATTTAAACCCTGCCGGTTATCAGGCCTGGCAGAAAGCGCTTCAGCATGCTCTGAATTTTTAACAATTTATTGACTCGTCCATTGCGGTAATTTGAGCCAAATAGTGCAATTTCACGAGCACTAACGTTACCGTTATGCATCGTGAGTATCATAAATGGTACAGCCCGAATCTAAATCGTGACATGGAGTTGCTCATTTTTGGGCATGCTGGTGCGCGCGTACTTGTTTTCCCAACACGTCGGGGCCGATTTCATGAGTATGAAGATATAGGTCTTGTTAACGCGTTGACTGAACAACTGGATAACGGCTGGCTGCAACTGTTTTGCGTAGATAGTGTGGACAGAGAGAGCATTTACAATCGTTACGCTGCTCCCTATGACCGTATCCGGCGTCACGGCCAATACGAGCAATACATTCTGAATGAAGTTTTACCATTTACGCGTCTAAAAAATCCTCAACCTTTCATGATTTCGCATGGGTGTAGCCTGGGCGCTTATCATGCGGTAAATATTGCGCTTCGGCATCCGCAGTGGTTTGGTAAAATTGTTGCCTTTAGCGGGCGATATAGCTTATCGGAGCCAGTAGCCGAATTTCGGGGGTTGTTCGATGATTATTACGACGAGGAAATTTATTTCCATAGCCCGAATCATTTCCTGCCTAATTTGACGGACGATTCAATGTTGAGCCATTTACGTCGGATGAATATTGTCCTGACAATTGGGGTTGATGATCCGTTTGTGCACAGCAATCTTGCGCTCAGTGAAGCGCTGTGGAACAAGAATATAGCCCACGAACTATACATGTGGGACGGACGGGCACATCAGGCCAGCGATTGGCAGAAAATGGTGCCGCTGTATTTATAAAATTTAAAGAATACCCTACTTCCTGATAAACCGCATGACGGGCACATCGCCGGTTAGGAGTGTCAACGTATTGTCGTCGCTGACGACGTAGCGATTTATGGTTTTCAGTGCGTCCAGAAAAGCCTGCTCACCTTCGCCGGGGCACATCATGCGAGTCATGGCCATAGGTTCCGTAAAACTGATTTTTGAGCCGTCAGCAACTAATTTCCCATTGAACGAATTACAACTGGTTGTGCCATTTACTCGTTGATTAGGCAAGTCGAACGTAATAGATGGCTTCTTCTCCGGGTATAATCCTTCGAAAGCAATCTTACGTTCCGAAATATAATTCAGCTCCCACGTACCGGCTAAGGTTTGGCTGGATGACAATAGCGCAGAGGATGTTTGATCTGTCTGGTTCGATGGTAATGTGAGTTTTTCTGTCAGGTATAAATAAGGTGGGTGGTAATGGTGGATAAAAACACTGTCCTTACTGTCGGGATATTTTACAAAATAGGCACTATCAGCCAGTAACACAATTGTTGTTCCGGTCCGGACGTAATCATTGCTCTTGTAATATTCTGGCGGTACGTATCCATTCAAGTTTTTGCTAACCGTTTTGGAAGCCAGCTTACCTAAAAATTTCTGGTAGTTTTTCTGCGCTTTCAAAGCGGGCTTGCTCAGGCTGTTGTATGCGTATTTTAGGGCAATACGTTGCAGCAACTTCTGTTTTTTTATCATAGCTGGCGCACCCACGAACGGATTGGTGGGATTAAAATCATTTACCGTCTGCACCGTAAATGGAACTTCAGGTACCCAGTCGGCAGAGTTGACAACATTGTACGCCCAGCCACCTTGTGTAGCCGCTTCATATTCATACGCAAAAGGCAGATTCCCTGGTTTAGGCCCGGCGCTGCAGTACGTTTTGAAACGAATATCGGCCGGGATTTTAGACCGCTTTTGCAGGTTTTTAAGGTGGGCCGTCAATAAAAAAGCGAGCGATCCACCCTGGCTATGTCCCATGATGAGCATGTCCTTGATGCCCGCCCGGTAACAGGAATCAATTTTTGGTAAAATGTCTTTCGCCAAAATGCCCATCGTTACCAGCCATCCGACGTGTACAGCTGCTCTGGGATTAGCGGCCAGTTCGTACGTAAATTTTTCGGTATCGCTGAGCTGTATTTCTCCTTTTGCCGGGACCATAGCTGCGTAAAAATTGCCAAGCCAACTTACGCTGTTAGCGGTTGTGCCTCGAAGGCTAATGATGCCAATGCCCTGATTATTAGTCCATAAATCCCATTTGTTGTCTAAACCGACAACCGGCGACCGGTAAGCGAGTTTGAACTGCTGAGGTGCTGGAAAAGCCCGAACATAATCTGGTCCACCAAACTGGGCCGACACTTTAAGTAGCTCTATGTATTCAGCTTTATCGAAACCCGGCTTGAGTTTCTGACCAAATAAAGCGGTTGATAAGCCGCACAGTATAAGCAACGTAACAATGTTTTTCATAAAGGAGGAAGGTTTACAAATCGACGAGTAATTTCTTACTTCGTTGACGACGGTTCTGCCCGAAGTCTTGCAACAACTGCGTCTCCGTTTTTTAGTAAGAGTTCTTTTCCTGAGATGCTATAAGCGTTCGTTACTGATAATGCTTTTAGAAAGTTGTTTTCTATAGTCATGTCTGGGCAGGCCATTTTCGTAGAACCAATTTCATTAAGCCGAATCTCTTCATCGCCAGACAAAACGAAACTCCCGAACAGACGATTACAACCCGTTGAGCCGGTAACTTTATTTTCTTCTGCCGTAAATTCCAGCGAAGCCTGCTGGTTAGTGCCTTCATGAATAACCGGCTGACCATCTAGCTCAACCAAAATCCAGCGATTTTGCATTAGGTATAGAGTGTCGGTTGCAGGTTTAGTTGAATTACAGCCCACAGCAATCAAACTAAATAAGAAAATGAAGGCACTAACAATTTGACATCTCATAGACGACCTTTAGGCAATTGTAGTTGAAAGTACGAAACTAAACGTTGTTATTGATAATCAAACAATTGATACGTAATGGCTTATAAATTTAACAGATGAGCCGTCTCGGGAATTAAGTCTTTAAGCTTTGACTGGGTCTGTAACAGCGTCTTAGCGTAGGGAGTATATAAAACCCGACCTGGTGGGCTCGTTGACAAATCGGCATCCCAAAGCCCCGATTGGTGCCAATGATCGAGGTGGTCCCAATCGGGCCGGTCGATAATTGGATAGATACATACGCCCCAAAGCGGTACGCCTTCCTGAATGACAGCGCCACATTCCCGGCCAATCATATCGATCCAGACAGGACGATCAATGCCGGGATGACTGGTTTCGGTGAGCACAATAGGCCGTTTATAACGTCGATACGCTTTCATTAATAAACGGCGGAGTGGCAACCAGCGAGGGTCAGGTATACGATCATTCCAGCCCAGAAATGTACCCGTACCTTCAATCCATTGATTATTGTAATAATAATTGAACCCCAGCATGTCGAGATAGTCGGGTGAACCACCCAATTCAGGAGCAATCTGACCGGCTAGTATATCAACTGATTGGAACTGGTTCTCATCGGCAACGGCTGCGTTGATAATCTGCTGCCTGGTAGCGTTCAGCGGAGGCACCATTTGCACGAGCGGCTCAGTCGTCAGAATTCTAACGGTCGGATCGATTTCGCGCATGGCTGCTACGCCTTCAATATACCCTCGCATAAGTCCGAGTTTCACTTCCCAGCCCTGACGAGTGCAGTAAGGCGACGTACCACGCGCATCTCCGCCCAGCCACGACATAAAACTGACCTCGTTGATAGGCGTAACGATCAGTGGTTCATCGGGATAGCGATCGCGGTAAAAGCGAACAAACGCCCGGCATAGTGCGGCAAATCGGCGGGCAAACATGGGATGAAGCGGTGTTAGATCGTCTGGATAGCCAAAATGGCACAGGTCCCAAATTTGCTGAATACCTTGCCGGTGACCTTCCGTCAGCATTTGCTCTACAACGCTCCAATCGTACTGGTAAGCCGTTTTTTCAACCCGGCTCCACTGAATTCCCTCCCGAACGGTACGTATACGGAAAGCGTCGAGCCGTTCGTAATCTTCGCGCAGTAATTGCAGATGACCTGTTTTACGTAGTAAATCGACTCGGTTGCCGAAACAGTTAAGCTGATCGGTGCATTCATAACCTGCCCACCAAAACGACCGAAACGGATTGGTGTCTGTGGATGATAACGTATTGAGTAGCAAGAGAAAAAGAGTTTGTTAATTCTCAAATATGGAAGACTTCCGGTTATTAATCTATACGACTAACCGTTTTGTTTTATGTTCCAGGCTTCGGCGCCGGACGGTCGAAGCCTGGAATTTGGCGCATTATAGAGCTTTAACGATAGCAATTACTACGTTTGCCGAATTACGCGCAGCCGTCGGATAGAACTTATCGTAGGCAATGTGCGCTTCGGCATCGGCGCGGTCGCTGAGGCTACGAATGATGAGATGGGGCACCTGAATCTGATAGCAGACCTGCGCTACGGCGGCTCCTTCCATTTCGGTAGCATCTGCTTTAAAATCAGCTCTTAAACTTTTCACTTTTTCCGGTGAAGCGACAAATACGTCGCCCGTTACCACAGTGCCGGTTATAACTTTAACGGGTCGGTCAGATAAGCCACCTGATGCTAACGGAATGCCTTCCAGCTTTACGGTTTTCACTACGTTCATCGCTACGTTCAGCAGAGTCGAATCGGCAGGGAAATAAACAGGATTGAATTCTTTTGTGATAGCATTGCGCGTTTGTCGGGTCGGCATATTTTTATCCGTGATGGAGCCATAATCGTGGTGAGCTGTTCGGCCGGCAATAACAATATCGCCCGGTTGTAAATCCGGATTTGTACCGCCTGCTATACCCGTAAACAGCACCCGCTTTGGCCGGAAATGGTCGAGCATGAGCGCCGTAGTCATGGC
>NZ_JBMDWV010000286.1:0-7433 GCF_048594605.1 Spirosoma sp. | reverse complement strand
TAGCCACCGTAAGGACAACCTCGCGTACAACGGTTGCGGAACTGGCAATCGGTACGTCCTACAGCCAGATGTTGCGGCTGCGCTTTGGTCAGGTGGGCAACCCGGCCAATGGTGATTGGCCGGTTGAGTTTCTGAGCCACCGACTTTTTCAGATGAATTTCGGGGGCAGTCATAGCCATGGGCGGCAGAAAATGACTGTCGGGCAAAACGGCCAGTCGTTCGGCCTGACCGCTGATACCGACAAATTTCTCGACATAGGAATACCACGGTTCCAGGTCAGCGTACCGGATTGGCCAGTCAATACCCACGCCCTCTTTGGCATTGGCCAGAAAATCGTCGGGATTCCAGCGATACGTATGCTTACCCCACAACAGCGATTTGCCGCCGGTATGGTACGCCCGAATCCAGTTGAACGGGCGTTTCTGAATGTACGGATGCTCCTTGTCGTTGGTGTACAGATATTGCGACCCCTCTTTGGCCGAAAAATACATGGTGGCGTAGTGTTCCTCTGCCGCTACGGTGGTGATTTTGCCCCGGTGCTCAAATTCCCAGGGGTCTTTCATGGCCATCTTGTAATCCTCGATGTGTTTGAGTTCGTAGCCTCGTTCGAGCACCAAAACGTTCAGGCCTTTCTCCGTAAGTTCTTTGGCAGCCCATCCGCCCGTCATGCCTGAGCCAATTACAATGGCATCGTACGTCTGAGCTTTTTGTGCGTTTATATTCAGGTTCATAAGATCAATAATTGAATGGCTGAGGATAAGATTTAAGCCTGATTGCCGTACATAAAATCTTTTTGTCCCGGCTTGATTTTGATGGCTTCAAATTTGCCCGGAATCGGTTGGTAATCGAACGATGCTTTGACGCCCGCTTCCGATGTGTAGTAGCCAAGCAGCGTTTGTTCCTTGATCATTTGCCAGAACGTAACGTCGGTCGCTTTTTTCGACTGGGTTTCAATCTGTTGCAGAGCAGTCGTTTGCTGTTCGGGTGAAAGAGTCAGAAAATTGCTACGTTCCAACTCGCCAAGACCTGTCAGAAACGTATCCTGAGCAGGCTTTTTATAGCAATCGCGAATCATCAGTTCAATGAAGTCGGGGACTCCCGTGTCAAGGGCTCCGGGCGTATCCGTACGGGGCAGAATAAGATCGGCCACGCGAGCCGTAATTGCCCGCTGTGTTTCGTTCAGAAGAGGGCGGGTTGCGCCTAAAACCTGGCCTTCCGAAACAAGCTGTTCCCATCGGTTCATGGCCAGCAGAGTAGGAGCGGAAAGGGTGCCACCCAGTATCCAGGCTGTTCGTGTCAAGGCGTCTCGTCTATTCATTGGTTCGATGGGTCGGAGTTACCAGCGTTGGTAACGTACTGTTTCTAGCTAAAGTAAGATGGCGATGAAATCTAATTTGGTAGATACGCTGAGCGAAGAAATCAGCCGAATTTATCCCGCAACGTAGTAGAAAGCAGTCTGGTGTGGCTTGTGCCAATGGTGCTATCGACAACGCTTTACGAGCAATAATCACAATACGTATGATTCGAAGCAAAAGCCAGGGATGGCTAACGCTGGTTTCTCTCTGTTTCACTACGTTCGGTGGAATAAATACGCCCGGATGGGCGCAAACCGATCGGCCGAAACCGGTAACCATCGAGGTTGATCTGGCTACGGAAAAAGGTCCGCTCAAACCAATCTGGGCGTGGTTTGGCTACGATGAGCCGAACTATACGTACATGAAAGATGGGCAGAAATTGCTTACCGAAATTTCGAAGTTGAGTAAAGTGCCGGTCAACGTGCGGGCACATAGCTTGCTGGTCACGGGCGACGGAACAGCGGCTCTGAAATGGGGGTCAACCAATGCGTACACCGAAGACAAAAAAGGCAACCCGATTTATAACTGGACCATTGTCGATAAGATTTTCGATACGTATATCCAGCGGGGCATGAAACCCATTGCCCAGATCGGATTTATGCCGGAAGCACTCTCTACCAAACCCCAGCCATACCGCCATTACTGGAAACCCGGCGACAATTACAACGACATCTACACGGGCTGGGCCTATCCGCCGAAAGATTATAAGAAATGGAGCGAACTGGTTTTTCAGTGGGTAAAACATTCGGTCGAACGCTACGGCCAGAAGGAAGTAGAAAGCTGGTACTGGGAGTTGTGGAATGAACCCAACATTGGCTACTGGAAGGGTACAACCGACGAATACATCAAGCTCTACGACTACACCGCCGATGCCGTAAAAAGAGCCTTGCCAACGGCAAAAATCGGTGGCCCTGAAGTGACTGGCCCTAACTGGGACGTATCGGCTAAATTTTTTAAAGCGTTTCTTGATCATGTTGTAACGGGCAAAAACTACGTAACGGGCCAGACCGGAAGCCCACTCGATTTCATTACGTTCCATGCCAAAGGTGCCCCGAAAGTGGTAAACGGTGCCGTGCAGATGAACATGGGTACCCAACTTCGCGACATCGACAAGGGCTTCGAAATCGTAGCGTCGTATCCAAGTCTGAAAAGTCTGCCCATTATCATTGGTGAATCTGATCCGGAAGGTTGTGCGGCCTGTTCAGAAGATCTGCATCCGCAGAATGCGTATCGAAATGGTACCATGTACTCTAGTTATACGGCCGCTTCGTTTGCCCGTAAGTATGATCTGGCCCAATCGCGGGGCGTCAATCTGGCGGGAGCCGTTACGTGGGCGTTTGAGTTTGAAGATCAACCCTGGTTCCGGGGATTTCGTGATCTGGCCACGAATGGTATCGACAAACCCGTATTGAACGTATTTCGGATGTTTGGTATGATGCCCACTACGCGCGTAGCGGTTACGGGCGCACTGGCCTACGACTACGTCCGCGTTCGGGACCAAAGTGTACGGGCTGAAGCAGACATCAATGCATTGGCCAGCAAAGACGCGAAAACCGCTGCGGTGATGGTCTGGAATTATCACGATGATAATCTGCCAGCGCCTGATTCCCCGGTTTCTGTCCAGCTAAAGGGTATTCCGGGACAGCGCGTGTTGCTTGAGCATTATCGCGTTGATAAACAATTCAGTAACTCGTACGAAGTCTGGAAAAGCATGGGGTCACCCAAAGCGCCTACGCTGGAACAAACGGTCGAACTGGAAAAAGCAGGCCAATTACAACTGCTCGTATCGCCGGAATGGATTTCGGTAAAAGAGGGCCAAACAACGCTGAACTTTACCCTGCCGCGCCAGGGCGTATCGCTGTTAAAAATTTCGTGGGAATAAATTGATAATCAGTAACAAATAACATAAACAACTACGTTAATCAGAAAGTACAAGTAGTATATTTTTATAACTGCTTTATAATATTAGAGGACAGGAGAATGTAAAATGAATGATGCAGTACGTTCGTATGCCTGACAGTGTTGTCTGATACATTTTACGTTATTCATTACTCATCGTAAGTCTCATGCGTAAATACGGATATTATAGTTGCCTGTTTGGCGTTGGCCTGTTGTGTCTGCTAAGTTTTAAAACCAACGTCCGAACGACCTGGACTGAAGAACCTTCGCCGGTTCGAACCCCCGCCGAAGAACTCACTACGTTCAAACTGGAGCCGGGCCTGAAGATTCAACTGGTGGCTGCTGAGCCAATGGTTGAGGACCCGGTTGTTATTACGTTCGATCCTGATGGCCGGCTCTGGGTTGTTGAGATGCGGGGCTTTATGCCAAACGTCAGTGGGGAAGGAGAGAACCTGCCCGTTGGGCGCGTGTCTGTACTGGAAGATACCAATGGCGATGGACAGATGGATGTCAGCAAGGTTTACCTCGACAGCCTGATTATGCCGCGTGCCATTGCGTTTGTTAAAAATGGTGTTCTGGTGGCCGAAAACGGAGCGTTATGGCTGACACAGGATACAAATGGCGACCTGAAAGCCGATAAGAAAACGGTTGTCGACGCTAACTACATGGGCAATGGTCTGCCCGAACACGCACCGAATGGGCTCTGGCGCGGCATTGACAACTGGTACTATAATGCTAAATCGCGCGTTCGGTACCGGTTTGTGGAGGGCAAGCCTGGCGAGACCCAATGGCAACGCGATAGCACCGAATTTCGGGGGCAGTGGGGCATTAGCCACGACGATAAAGGCCGCCTGATCTACAACTACAACTGGTCGCAATTACACGGCGATCTGGTTCCGCCGAATTATCTTTCGCGAAATAAGAATCATAAAGCCACAACGGGTATTGATTTTGGATTGACCCTGGATCGGCGCGTTTACCCAATTCGTCCAACACCGGCAGTTAACCGGGGCTATATACCCGGTACGCTGGATAAAGAAGGTCGGTTACAGGAATTTACCGCTGCCTGTTCACCCCTGTTTTACCGGGGAAAGGCGCTGCCTGCGGCTTACTATGGCAACATATTTGTCTGTGAACCAGCGGGCAATTTGATCAAGCGTAACGTAGTCGAAGAAAAAGGACTTTTAGTGGCCGCGCACGATCCGCATCCGGGAACGGAATTTCTGGCTTCGACCGACGAACGATTCCGGCCCGTCCATCAGGCAACCGGCCCGGATGGGGCACTCTACGTAGCCGATATGTACCGTGGACTCATTCAGCACGAAGCCTACGTAACGCCCTATCTGAAAGAACAAACGCTGGCTCGTGGTCTGGAAAAACCGGTCAACCGAGGTCGCATCTGGCGAATCGTGCCAGAGAATTGGCAAGCGCAGAAACCCCGGAAACTTTCAGCGGCATCCTCAGAAGAACTGGTAGCCGAACTATCGAATCCAGATGGTTGGCACCGGGATATGGCGCAGCAGCTGCTGGTTGAACGTAACGATAAACGTATTGGCCCGGCCCTGATTAACGTAGCAAAGAAGGGCAGCGATTCGTTGGGACGATTCCAGGCGCTTTGGACCCTGGAAGGACTAAAGTTAGTGACGCCCGATCTGCTATTGCCACTGGTGGCCGATCCGGTTCCGCTGGTGAGCAGTACGGCTATACGTTTGCTCGAACCGTTTGCCAAGGCCGATAAAACCGTTCGAACGAGGCTGGGTGAACAGCTTCTGAAGGGCACCCCCAAAGCTACGATTCAGCAGCAATTACAGATGGCGCTTTCGGCCGACGTACTCGACCCGAACGTAGCACAGCAGGTGTTACTGGGCATTGCCGACCGGCAGGGGGCGTCGCCCCTGATGCGGGATGCTGTTCTGAGTAGTCTGCAGAATCAGGAGTTTGCTTTTTTGCAGCGGCTCATGAAAGATCCTAACTGGCAAACGGCCAATCCGGCGAAGGAAATATTTGTTGAGCAACTGACAACCTGCGTGGTGAAAAAGAAAAACCCTACGGAGTTGACGGCTATGCTGAACCTCCTGGGCGACGGTACGCAGACCATGAGCTGGCAGCAAAAAGTCATTCTGACGGGTATGTCTATTGCGGGTGGTAACCAGAAAGGAAAGCCGGTCCGGCTGGACAAAGCGCCTGTTATTCTGACGCAAACCAACAGCAAAATCGAACCGAACCGACTGGAAGCACTGGCTTCGCTGTTTGAATGGCCAGGGCACGTTGCTGCCAAAAGCACTACGGTAAAAAAGAGCCTGCTAAACGAAGAGGAGCAAAAACTTTTCGCGTCCGGTCGCCAGCTTTATCTGAATACGTGTTCAGGATGCCACGGTACCGATGGCGCCGGACTCAACCGGTTTGGCCCTCCGCTTATTGCTTCGGAATGGGTGGTGGGCGATGAAAAACGCCTGGCTCTGATTCTGCTACACGGCATGGAAGGGCCCGTTGAAATCAATAAAAAAACCTACGACCAGCCGGAAATTCTGCCTGTTATGCCCGCCCATTCAACCATGGACGACGCTTCGCTGACGGCTATACTTACCTACATACGTAACGAATGGGGAAATAATGCCGGACCTGTCAGCAAACGACTCGTTGGGATGACCCGCGTTACGTCGCAGGGGAGAGTTGTGCCCTGGACGGCTAAAGAGCTGAACAAGTATATACTCGAAGCAAAGGCCGCAAGTACGAGTACGGCAAAGTAAAGAAACGGTTATTTTGTTGTCATCGATTGTAGCGTCAGTATTGGCATTTTATAATCGATGACAACGGAATGGCAATGAATGACTATGACTATTCCTAACCTAAATGGACAGACGAGACTTTTTACAACGGGCTTCTATCGGTGCCATGGCGCTGACGTTTTCCGATTTTCCTGAGTTCGCTAAAAACACCTCAATGGGTATTGTTGTGCACTCTTATGGATTTCGCTGGAACTCGAAAATAGAAAGTCAGAAATACCCTGGCTTTGCGAACGCCGTTGACTTACTGGAGCATTGCCACCAGATCGGATCGGGTGGGATACAGGTTGTGGTAAACGGCTGGACATCTGATTTTGCCAGGAAAGTTCGGGCGAAACGCGAGCAGTTAGGGCTTTATCTGGAAGGATCCATCAGTGTACCCAAAACCGCTGCCGACGTAGCGAAATTTGAGCAGGACGTAGTAAATGCTAAAGAAGCCGGGGCAACGGTGTTACGTACCGTTTGCTCGTCGGGTCGTCGGTACGAAACGTATCATTCTGCCGAAGCTTTTCAGGAAGTAAAGAAAAATGCGCTGGTTTCGCTGCGATTGGCCGAGCCGGTTCTGCGCAAACACAACGTAAAGCTAGCCGTAGAAAATCATAAGGACTGGCGGGCTCCCGAACTGGTTGCCATGCTTAAGCAACTGAATAGCGAATGGATTGGCGTTACGTTAGATTTTGGCAATAGCATTTCCCTGCTGGAAAACCCGATGGAGGTCGTTGAAACGCTATCGCCCTACGTGTTTACAACCCATGTAAAAGATATGGGCGTTGCCGAATATGCGGATGGTTTTCTGCTGTCGGAAGTGCCACTTGGCAAAGGCATCTGCGATCTGCCGAAGATGATCGCTTTATGCAAAAAACACAATCCGGCTGTTACGTTCAATCTGGAAATGATCACCCGGGACCCGCTGGAAATTCCCTGTTTAACCAACGATTACTGGTCGACCTTTACTGATGTATCAGGACTTGATTTAGCCCGGACGCTACGTTTGGTAAAGCAGCATACGTACAAAGCGGGCCTCCCCAGAACTACCCCCTTAAGTCCTGAAAATAAACTGGCGGCTGAAGAAGATAATATTCTGGCCTGTCTGGATTACAGCAAACAAAAGCTGGGGCTCATCTAATCGTATCCATCATTCTATTTCTATGAGTAAAGAATTGCTTCCAGGTATTAAACAATTCGATTTGAGTGGCAGAGCGGCCATTATTACCGGTGGTTCCAAAGGACTGGGTTTGGCGATGGCCGCCGGTTTAGCATCGGCTGGGGCCAACGTAATGCTGGTGAACCGTAATGCCGAAGAGGGAAAACGCGCTGCTGAAGAGTTGAGCGATGATTTTGGTATCAAGGCCATTTCATTCGCTGCCGATATTACCAACGAAGAACAGGCAGA
>NZ_JBMDWV010000285.1:0-3784 GCF_048594605.1 Spirosoma sp. | reverse complement strand
CCCTCCAAAAAAAACAGTGAGCTGACCATCAAGAATCTGTTTACCTTACTGAAAAAAGAAGACTGGCTCTACATCGAATACGTAAACGCCCGGGCATTTTTGGAAATCAGGGACATGCTAATCCGTCATGATGCCCCTTTGGAAGAATACTACGGGATATTCGATGGAAAAACGGCTAAAGCCTTAAACCGTCAGCTTACGCAGCTTATTGAAGCAGGTCAGTATAAATAATCCGGTAATGCTATTTCGGTCGGTTGGGTTGCACGGTTTTCTTTCGGGCCGTTGCCTTCGGCTTATCTGATGAGGAGCTGTCTGAACCATCGGGCGATGCCGAGCGATTTTTCTGAGTGGGCGGTACGTACATATAATCTCGGGAAGATCCTTCGTCGGCAATGGTCATGCTCTGGGGGCTGGTGGTGGCCGGTCGTTTCCCTTCCGTCAGATAGCCTGCACCGGTAGAAGCCGTTGAACCGCCACTACGTGCACCCGTCGTCGACTGCGCCCTGCCTGCCTGACCAAGAACCGCCAGTATCGCCAGAATGATAAGTGCTTTATATCGTTTCATCGAGTCAGTAAATTAAAATCAGCGAGTGATCGAGAAGACCACTCGCTGACTGCCTTGAGCGATTTACTTCATTTTCTTGTCAATGGCGTTGATGGCATCCATATGCTTTTGCAGCGTAGGCAACGTCTTGCTGGCAAAATCTTTGACAGCCGCATTGGTTTCGGTATCATCAACCGCCTTTTTAAACAGATCGATGTCTTTTTTGTGGTCATCAACCATCATGCTGACATATTTCTTGTCAAACTCAGCGCCAGACAGTTTCGCCATTTCGTTTACATGTTCCTGCTCATCTTCGCCCAATGTTGTCGGCAACGTAATGTTATGCGTAGCAGCGATCGCTTTTAGTTCATCGTTGGCTTTCGAGTGATCTTTTACCATCATAGCGCCGAAATCTTTAACGTCCTTGCTGGCGGCTTTTTCTTCGGCCATGCGGCCCAGTTCAACTTCCAGCATGCCACCATTCGCGGCCTTCACGGCAAATTCGTTGGTGTCGTCGTCCTGTCCGGTACCGGCTTCTTCTTTTGCTTCGTTTGCACTATCTGCGTTTTCAACGCTATCGGTAGTTTCTGTCTTTTTGCTGCTGCAGGCCTGGAAACTTAAGGTGCTGATAGCCAGTAGTAGCGCTAAACTTATCTTTTTCATAACGTAGTTTTGTTTAGTTAACCGTTGATACAACGATTATCAGGCTATTAGGTTTAAGGTAAATGAAAGGAGTTGGAATTTTAGGACAAATTTCTTTGTTTTTGAGACAAATTTCTTAAGTTTGTAGTATGATTATTCCTGATCGCATGGCTCTGGTATTCCTGGCATTAAAAGGAGTACCCGCCACTCGTTTCTTTGAGATTGCCGACCTGACCGGTTATAAGCGTGAGCAATTAGCCGAGGTATTTGATACGTCATTAAAAACGTTTCAGCGGTATGAACGAGAACAAAAAAGCCTTAATCCACAGGACAGCGAAAAAGTGCTTAAAATCATGGCACTTTTCCAGACAGGAGAGTCGGTGTTTGGATCAGCATCGGCCTTTCGTCGGTGGATGGATAAACCGGCTTATGGCCTAGGTAATCAGATTCCGTTTGAGTTGCTGCATACGTCCGGGGGGATCGATCTGATCATGGATGAGGTCACTCGTATCGAATACGGCGACCTTGCCTGATCGTGCAATAACGTAATACCGGACAATGCTTGTTTATCGAATTACAAAAGCCATCTATGCTGATCGATTAGTCGCGTCGGGCGGAGCAGCCCGCTGGAATGAAAGGGGGCAGTTTGTTATTTATACGGCCGCTACGCGTGCGCTGGCTTGTCTGGAGAACGTAGTGCATCGGAGTGGAGAAGGGCTTCAGGAGATTTTTCGGGTTATGGTCATCGACATCCCGGATGAGTTACGTATAGACCTGCTTGTTACGGATACGTTGCCCGCCGACTGGTTTGATTTTCGGCAATACGGGACGTGCCAGCGAATAGGAGGGGAGTGGATCCGTAGCGGTCGGTCTCCGGTTTTAAAGGTGCCTTCGGCGATAATCAGTAACGAATGGAATTACCTGCTGAATCCGGCTCATCCTGATTTTCAACGTATAGGCTTAATCCGTACAGAACCTTTTGTTTTTGATCCCCGAATTAAAGCCTGAAATATGTAACTTTTAACAGGGTATCGGTTAGGTTTTAGTTGAAATAGAATTGTATTTCATTTAGATGATACTGTTTTTGTTGGTTACTCACCGTTAGCAATTAGAAGCGTGATTTTATCACTATTTTAGCGTATTTGGGTGCTTATTTGCGGCATTATTTCTCTTTTCTCCTGAAAATTTTGTATATTTGTGTATAAAGCGATTGGCGTTTCGCACGTGAATCGGAATAGTAATTTTCTGTGAAAATCCTTTAGCACATGGCGGAAGAAAATCCCGACCTCGAATCTACCAGTAATATCATTCCTATTAACATTGAGGACGAAATGCGTGGCGCCTATATTGATTACTCAATGTCGGTTATCATCTCGCGTGCGTTGCCCGATGTGCGCGACGGTCTGAAACCCGTTCACCGCCGGGTGTTGTTTGGAATGGCTGAATTAGGGGTCAATTACAATAAGCCTCATAAGAAATCGGCACGTATCGTAGGGGAAGTATTAGGTAAGTACCACCCGCACGGCGATGCATCGGTTTATGATACAATGGTCCGGATGGCTCAGGATTGGTCGTTACGGTATCCGCTCGTTGATGGTCAGGGTAATTTTGGATCAATTGACGGCGATTCACCAGCGGCTATGCGCTATACCGAAGCCCGACTGAAGCGAATTGCGGATGAGCTATTGACGGACATCTATAAGGAAACGGTTGACTTTCAGCCCAACTTTGATGATTCGCTACAGGAGCCGACGGTAATGCCAGCCAAACTGCCGAATTTGTTGCTGAACGGTTCGTCGGGGATTGCGGTTGGGATGGCGACGAACATGGCTCCTCATAACCTGACCGAAGTGGTGGATGGGATCATTGCCTATCTGGATAACAATGAAATTTCTGTTGAGGACCTGATGCAGTACGTGAAGGCACCTGATTTCCCGACGGGGGCTACCATCTACGGCATGGAAGGGGTTAAGTCGGCGTTTAAAACCGGGCGCGGCCGCGTAGTGATGCGGGCCAACGCAACGATTGAAGAAAACAAAGGCAAAACCCAGATCATTGTGACGGACGTACCGTACATGGTCAATAAAGCGGTGATGCTTGAAAAAACAGCCGAGCTTATAAATGAAAAGAAAATTTAAGGGATTTAGTCTTTCAGGGATGAGTCAGACCGCGATGGATTGCGGGTGGTATACGACCTGCGTAAAGATGCTATTGCAAATGTCGTTCTAAATAACCTCTATAAGCACACCGCTCTGCAATCATCCTTTAGTATCAACAACGTAGCGCTCGTGAAGGGACGCCCAATGCTGTTGAACCTGAAGGATATGATGAAGTACTACGTTGAACACCGGTTTGAGGTAGTAACCCGTCGAACGCAGTATGAGCTGCGCGAAGCGGAAAAACGGGCGCATATTCTGGAAGGCCTGCTGATTGCCCTGGATAATATTGATGCGGTGATCAATCTGATCCGTTCATCGCGCGATCCTGAAGTAGCCCGGACCGGTTTAATGGGGCAGTTTTCATTGAGCGATGTGCAGGCGAAAGCAATTCTCGAAATGCGTTTACAACGCCTGACGGGTCTGGAGCGGGATAAACTCC
>NZ_JBMDWV010000284.1:0-2046 GCF_048594605.1 Spirosoma sp. | reverse complement strand
CGACTGATAAATAGCCGCCAGCATATGCGATGTACTGCCTTTTCCATTTGTGCCCGCTACATGGATGCTACGAAACTGCTGGTGCGGATTGCCCAACGCATCGCATAAGGCAAGCGTATTGCCCAATCCAGGTTTTATGGCTTTGGCACCAATTCGATGAAAAACAGGGAGCCGACTATATAAATAATCGATCGCTTCCGGGTACTGCATTTACTTAGAGGTGATGATAAACGTAATGGTTCCGGTTGCGGTGGCAGGCGTCGCATCTCCTTTACGACGAAGACGAATCCGCTGAACAGCCTTCCGATATACTTCGACAACCGATGGACTAACCGTAGTTTGCTGGGTCCGGACGCTTAATATTTCGCCGTCACCATCCACGGTAAGTTTAAAAACTATTTTGCCCGTTTCATCCGAATCATCATTTACATTCGGCTTACTAGCCATTGACCAACCCGATACGTCAAAAGCCACACCAGTAGCTGCACCGCCTGGCGTACCATAGAATTCTTTTGCATTAATTTTGCCGTTGGGGTTTCCCTTGTCACCTACCCCATTGGCGTCATCCCCGTTGTTGTTGCCTCCGGTGCCGGAGGCTTTCCCTATGGTGCCATTCGAGCCCCCCCCGCCCGACGACTTTTTGAAAAGTGCATCATTATTAACAGTCTCCACTTTTTTCACCGGAGCCGGGGGAGCAGGCTTCTCAACCGGGGCCGTTGCTTTGGGTGATTCGACCCGCTTCGGTTCCGGACGCTCCGGTGTGGTAACCGGACTTTCGGCTTTACTGGCAATAATTGGTTTCTCCGTCGCTACTTTCGCCGGTTTGGCCTCCTCCACTTTTGGTACGGGCGTAACGCGCGTTCGCTCAACTCGGGGAGGAGTATTCTCTTTGGGTTCAGGTCGTTTATCGGCCGGTTTCTTTTCTTCTGCGTCCAGCGATGGCGACGGTTTGTTACGCGTCTGAATCCGGCCGCTGCCGCGGTTGTCGAGACCAAAATTAACCTCGACAAACTGAATCGGCGGTGGGTTGGGAATCGTCTGGGACAGATGAACGAATAACAGGATCGCCACAATCACTACGTTAATGATAGCGGCACCTGCTAGTGATTTTACCCGGATGTCGTCCTCATTCTCGAACGTAATACGGTTCATAAATCAGGGGTGGTTTAATTAGCTCTGGTACTATAACGCTACGTTCGGCTGCTTCGTTTATATGTACCTTATTCGCTTTGCTACTCTTTTTTAGCAAAGTAACACAAAATACTAAATAGTTGTCAGGCGGCTCATTCACTTTACAAATTATGTTTGTATTCCCAATCGTTTTTTATATCGTATGCCTGTTCTTCAACCGATCGTCAATCTGGCTGAGCTTCTTCATCAGAAAGGAATTACTGACATTGTCGTTTGCCCTGGTTCCCGCTCAGCTCCCCTGACGCTGGCCGTGGCCAGGCATCCAAAGTTACGGGTGCGGGTTATGGCCGATGAGCGATCAGCAGGGTTTGTTGCGTTAGGCATGGCCCAGCAACGTAAAAATCCTGTAGCAATTATCTGTACGTCGGGCAGTGCTACGTATAACCTGGCCCCCGCTGTGGTTGAAGCTTTTTTTCAGCAGGTCCCTCTTATTCTGCTTACAGCCGATCGTCCCCATGAATGGTTGCATCAACAGGACGGCCAGACCATCAACCAAATCAATCTTTTTGGGTCTCACGTAAAGCGCAGTTATGATTTGCCCCCCGATTATACGCATCCTGATGTCCGCTGGTTTATCGAGCGGTCCATCAACGAAGCCGTTACATTGAGCCGACTGACTCCAGCGGGACCAGTGCATATAAACGTACCCGTGCGGGAGCCATTTTACCCGGCTATTGATGAATCGTTTCAATACGGTCCTGTACGGATGATCGATACGTTAGCTGCAACCCCTACTTTATCGAGCGAAACCTGGCATGCCTTGCTAAACGAATGGGACGATACCGCACGAATACTGATCGCCGTAGGGCAACTACCTAGAGACCCGACCTTACTGGACGTGTTGCACAAAATAAG
>NZ_JBMDWV010000283.1:0-4328 GCF_048594605.1 Spirosoma sp. | reverse complement strand
TTAGCCGCTTTGGCATTCTGAATGATAGCCCGAAGACGACCATTCGTATCCGGGTCGGGCCCGCCACTTTTAACGGCCATTACAATATCCTTTCCGATACGAGTGAAGGTCTTGGCCATCTGCCCCCACCGCTTCATTTTCCGCGCTTTTCGGTATTCAAACGCTCTTCCCATTGGTAAAAAGAATAATGGAAGTTGTAAAATGTAAACTAAATAACGTACTGCATGACACCAGCCGTTGTTCGTTATGCATTTACGATCTCCTGTTGATTAAAAATATCTACGTCGACCTGCCCACGTAACAGATCTTCAAACGTCTCTCGTTGACGAATCAGATGCGGTTTACCATCATATACCAGCACTTCTGCAGGCCGTAAACGAGCATTGTAATTTGACGACATGCTGAACCCGTAGGCTCCGGCATTTTCAAAAGACAGTACGTCTTCTGGTCTAACTTCGGGCAATGAACGATCAGTAGCGAATGTATCCGTCTCACAGATGTAGCCTACTACGTTGTACGTTTTCTCTTCTCCGCCCGGATTCGAGATGTTTTTGATGTCATGATAAGAGTCATACATCATTGGGCGAATCAGGTGATTCAAGCCGGAATCTACTGCCACAAACGTTCTTGTCGGATTTTCTTTAACGATATTGGTTTTGACCAGTAAATGCCCGCTCTCGCTCACCAGAAATTTGCCTGGCTCAAACCACAGTTCAAGATCACGTCCATACTGCTGACAAAATTTCAGAAAAGCGGCCGATACCTGCTTCCCTAGCTCAGCAACATCCGTAACATGATCGCCTTCTTTATAGGCCACTTTAAATCCGCTACCAAAATCAATGAACGTCAGGTCAGGGTAATCGCTGGCCAGTTCAAACAGTACGTCGGCGCCTTTCAAAAAAGCGTTGGCATTCTTGAAGTCTGAACCCGTATGGATGTGTAATCCGGTGACCGAAATCTGATACCGATCTACAATCGACTTTATATCAGATCGCTGAAGAATCGAAATGCCAAATTTGGAGTCGGCATGGCCTGTCGAAATTTTGATGTTTCCCCCTTCGCTAATGTGTGGGTTAATACGGATACTGACCGGTACGCGATCGCCATAGTTTTGCCCTACCCACTCAAGTAAAGACAGGCTATCAACATTCAGTTGCAGCCCCATGTCGATGGCTTCGCGAATTTCGTCGAATGATACGCCACTAGGTGTGAACATAATCTGGCGTGGTTCAAAACCAGCCAGTACACCAATACGTGCTTCATTGACCGAAACCGAATCCATTTCAACCCCCTGCTGCCGCATCAATTTTAGAATTGATACGTTTGTCAGCGCTTTTGCTGCGTATTTTATTCGTAGATTAACCCCAGCGAAGGCCGCCCGAAGCAAGCCAATTTTTTCAATAATTTTGTCGGCGTCGTACACGTAGAGAGGTAAACCGAATTCATCGGCAATCGTCAGTACGTCAACACCCTGAATTGTGTATCGTTGGTTCGAGAGTTGCATATTTTCAGTAAACGAGCCGCAAAATTACGCCATCTTGCCCCATGTACAAAATTCATCTGCTACTGTTATTGCTCACGTTATCAGTATCGTTCCATCTTTTTGGTCAACAGTATTTTCAATCTGAGGAACTGCTACCTACTTCTCTGACAAACGAAGTACAAACCAGTCAGAAAACGGTTTTTACCGACCACCTGCTCGCCGACAAGGTGGAACCCGACCAAAAGTACGACGTATTAATCGAGGGCCAGAAGGTGAGCCAGCCCTCCCCGACCCGGTCTCAGACCCAAAGCCTGTAGCCACAGCGGACCGTCCCACCGACGTTACTATTCGTCGTCGGAAACTCCGCTTACGCCAACGAACCTAGAGCTAACGCAGCACCCAACTTTAGACTATTCGAACGTAACATTTAACATCTATGACCATACAGGAATTTCCTGATCACGAATCACTATCTCAGTACACCGCTGAGCACATTGCAGCCATCATTAATCAAAAACCCGATGCATTACTTTGCCTGGCCTCAGGCGATACGCCTATCGAAACGTATCATCGATTTGTCGCCCTGGTTAAAGATGAGCGTGTCGACGTCAGCCGCTGTACGTTTGTGGGGCTGGATGAATGGGTTGGTTTTGGCCCTGAAGATGCGGGTAGCTGTTCTTACTACGTATTTAGGGATTTATTCACTCCGTTAAATCTGCGTCCGAATCAAATCTACGTATTCGACGCTAAAGCCGACGACCTTGACGCAGAATGTGCACGTATTGATACGTTGATCGATTCGCATGGCGGACTGGACCTGTTGCTCGTTGGCATGGGAATGAATGGTCATATTGCCCTCAACGAACCCGGAACTCCATTCACTTTAGGCTGTCATGTGTCTGAGTTGGCGGAAAGTACCAAAACGGTCGGTCAGAAATACTTTACTCAGGAGACACCGCTTACTAAAGGCATTACGTTAGGGCTGCGTCACCTCACCGAAGCGCATGACGTGATCCTGTTAGTTAGCGGAGCGAAGAAAGCCCCTACGTTACGCGATGCACTCAAAGGTCCTGTTACCGAGCAGGTTCCGGCGAGCATTATTCAGAATCGACCGAACGTCCAGGTGTGGATCGACAAAGCGGCTGGAAGCTTATTAACCTAAATAATCGCTTTTCACTATGTCATTCATTGGCATTGTTCGCCATTCGTCGTATGTTCCGTGATGAATGACAACCTATGACATTAAATGACTCCCAGCCCTATCTCTGCTACGTCTCGCCGGACGGAAATCCTGGCGGGCATTTCAACTTTTCTGGCAACGATGTACATCATCGTTGTCAATCCAGCGATTCTGAGCCAGTCGGGTTTGCCATTTAGCGGAGTCGTCACGGCAACCGTACTGCTTTCCTTCTTTTGCAGTTTGATGATGGGGCTTTACGCCCGTAACCCGATTGTTGTGGCCCCAGGAATGGGAATGAACGCGTTCTTTACGTTTACCGCTGTGAAGAGCATGGGTATTCGTCCGGAAGTAGCGTTGGGAGCTGTTTTTTGGGCCGGAATCCTGTTTCTGTTAATGTCCTTACTCAACCTTCGCTCGGCTCTTGTCAGAGTAATTCCACTCCCAATCCGTTATGCTGTTTCGGCAGGAATTGGCCTGTTTATTACCTTGATCGGTTTTGAGAATGCAAAATTCATCGTTGCCAATCCAGCTACGTTGATCAGCATTGCTTCCTTTAACGATCCAATTATTCTGACGTTTGTTTTCGGCTTACTCCTCACGGGCATATTGGTTGTACGCGACGTACCGGGTGCAATTATCATCGGCATAGTGCTCACTACGTTAGCTGCCTGGCCGATTGGCCGTTATTGGGGAGATGCTTCGGCCGTTAACTTCGGCCAGAAAACGCTGGTCAATTTTCAGGGGATTCTGGCAGCCCCGGACTTTTCGCTACTTGGAAAATTAGACTTAGTCGGATCATTATCCTGGTCGCTATGGCCAGTTATTTTTGCGTTTGCCTTTACTGACCTGTTCGATAGTGTGTCTACATTTGTGGGCGTGGCCGAAGCGGGTAACTTGCAGGATGCCAATGGACAGCCCCGCAATTTGAACCAATCCTTACTGACCGATGCTGTAGCAACAACGTTGGCGGGAATATTCGGCACTAGTCCCGGAACAGCCTATATCGAATCGGCAGTGGGCATCGCCCAGGGCGGACGTACTGGTTTGACTGCGATTGTGGCGGGTTGCTGCTTTCTTCCCTTTCTCTTTTTATCGCCTTTATTGTCGATCATTCCGTCCATTGCCACAGCGCCAGCGCTAGTACTGGTCGGCGCCTTTATGATGAAGCCCATTATACGTATCGACTGGGGTCAGTTAGACGACGCATTACCGGCTTTTCTATCGCTCGTACTGATTCCCTTCAGCTATTCCATTACACAGGGATTGATCTGGGGATTTCTATCGTGGACAGTTATAAAAATCGCTGTGGGAAAACGCAATGAAGTCCCCATCGGTCTTTTGATCATTGACATTTTTTGTATCCTGGCGCTAACTGCCGGGCATTAATCCCAAATTACCTTCATCAGAACTATGAGAAAATTATCCGTTGCTTTATTCATTGTTAATCTATTATTTCTGCATTCCTTCACCTTCGCTCAACGCTATAAACCCCGGCCTGTTACAGGCTTATTAGGGGCTTTTGGGGCCGAAGTGGCACTAGTAAAAGAAAATCTAAAAAAGGCGAAAACCGTTGTTATTGACGGCGTTACGTTCACGTGCGGACGTATCAACAAACAGCGGGTTGTCGTAGCCGAAACAGGAATTGGCAAGGTTAACGCCGCCATG
>NZ_JBMDWV010000282.1:0-17416 GCF_048594605.1 Spirosoma sp. | reverse complement strand
CCTTAACAAGCTGCCCTGTTTCGACAGTCTGTTTCGACATATGGCCATAAAGCGTCTCGAGACCGTTATAGTGACGCACCAGTACGTAACGGCCATAACCGTTTCCATCCCAGCCTACTACGCGCACAATACCATCAAAAGCTGCATAAACCGGGTTGCCGGTTTCGAGATCAAGATCGGCGCCTGTGTGCCATCGGCCCCAGCGATACCCGAAGTTTGACGTCATTTTGCCTTCGTTCAGCGGAGCGGACCAGAATCGTTCAGCGGGAGGATCGTAGAGCTTGATGTCGATGGCTTCATCGAACTCCAGCGGGTTGATATTGTAAGGATCAATTGTGTGTGAGTCCCAAACCGCGTAGTAATCCGCAATTTTTACCCACTCGTTTCCGACTAATACAGAGTCAATTACTTCGACAACGCTGGTTTCTCCCTGATCGAGGTGGCTGGTGTCTTCACTCACCACCGGATTTAATGCTTTTTTCGGTTCAAACTGGTTACCGTAGCGTAACTGAGTTTTCTCCTGTTCAAACTGGTCGTCCGCTTTTTGAGGCTGATCAACGACGGGGGCATTCGGGTTAGGTTCACTCTTGGGCGTAATACGCAGGTTATTTTTAAATCGCCCGCGCTCCTGTGCCTGTGCCGTTACGGTCAAACACAGACACCCAATGGCCAGTAGCCATTGCATAGCGGTTTTTCTCATTGGTAATAGATGAGTCGATAGTTGCCAGTCGATAATCGACAATGACTGATGCACGAATTTTACGTTCGCGTGGTCAGCTATTGGTGACTGTCGACCGATGACTATCGACTATGTTTATTAATGAACAATTTCTTCGCCTTGCATTTCCAGCGTGACCAGGTAACGTTCGGCGTCAAGAGCTGCCATACAACCGGTTCCGGCGGCTGTGATGGCCTGACGATAGATGTTATCCTGAGCGTCTCCGCAGGCAAATACGCCAGCAATATTGGTACGGGTACTTCCTTTCTCGGTTATGATGTAGCCATGCGCATCCAGATCAAGGAAATCCTGGAAAATATCTGTATTGGGTTTGTGACCAATGGCTACAAAGAAACCTGTTACGTCGAGGATGCGCTCCTCACCCGTTACGTTATTCTTTATCCGAACACCTGTTACGTCGTCGTCACCCAATACTTCTTCCGTTTCTGTATTGTATAAAATTTCGATGTTATGCGCTGTCTGGACGCGCTTTTGCATAAACTTCGACGCCCGCATTTCCTCACGCCGAACCAGCATGTATACCTTACGGCACAGATTAGCCAGATAGCTGGCTTCTTCAGCCGCCGTATCTCCAGCGCCAACAATCACTACGTCCTGCCCCCGGAAAAAGAAGCCATCGCAAACGGCGCAGGCAGATACGCCACGACCATTGAGACGCATTTCGGAAGGAAGACCAAGCCATTTAGCCGTAGCCCCTGTCGAAATAATTACGGAGTCAGCCGTGATTTCGTGTTTATCGTCAACGATTGCCCGATGCGGATTACCGGGACCGGGGTTTTCAGCAAACTCAACCTGCGTGACCAAACCATAACGAATGTCGGTTCCAAACCGGCGAGCCTGGGTTTCGAGGTCCTGCATCATCTGAGGGCCCTGAACCCCATTGGGGTACCCTGGAAAATTATCTACTTCGTTGGTGATGGTCAACTGACCGCCGGGCTGTGAACCCTGATAAAGAACCGGGCTCATATTGGCCCGTGATGCATAAATGGCGGCTGTATATCCGGCAGGTCCAGAGCCTATAATCAAGCACTTTACGTGTTCAGAAGTCATTGCAAATGAAAGGAGGTTGTCATGTAGCTAATAAATACCCTCGATATGAAATCCAGGAGCATTTGGACAACATACACAAAATTGAAAAAAATCCCTCAAAATGCAAAAGCATGGAGGAAAGGGCGAAGGGGTGAGGGCAGGTGAATAATTTCATTAGCCTCACGTCCTTACCCCTTCCCCCAATGCTACATCACCCGCCACTCGATCCGCCGATTCATAGCCCGATTTTCATCCGTCGTATTTGGAACGATCGGGCGAGTTTTTCCGTAACCGACAGCTTTGATACGACCGGGCTCGATGCCAGCTTTGGTCAGGTACGTAACAACCGACTGAGCCCGTTTTTGGGAAAGCGTAAGATTGGCAGCTGCATCGCCTTTGTCGTCCGTGTGCCCTGAAATCTCAATTCTAACCGCCGGATTTGCTTGTAAAAAAGTTGACAAACGATCCAGCTCAGTACGTGATTTTTCGGCCAGATCGTACCGGCCCGACTCGAAAAATAGATTGTTTAAGGTTTCGTTGGCGGAAGTACCAGCGATAACAGGCTCCAGCGGTACGCTCAACGACATGCCATCGCCCTTGATTTTCTGCGTAAAATCGAACGACAGACTCTTAAACAAATAACCCGGTACGCTGACGTATAACGCATATTCACCACCGCTCGGCAACACGGCTGTATACTGGCCCGTCTGCGCGTCAGCCTGTACTTTCGAAACAACCTGATTGGTTTTCAGATCAACTAACTCAACCGTAGCGGCAAGCGGATTTTTGGTTTTGGAGTCGGCTACGATCCCTTTCAGGTAACTGACGGGCTTCACGCGGTCACGTAGCGTTTCCGGTAGGTCGAACGTGTAAAGTCTTGATTTCTGGGAAACCCCGTCTTTTTGTTCCTCGTACGAATAATAAGCCCGTTTGCCATTCGCCGACACAAACAGCGACGCCTGATCTTCTGAATTATTGATCGGATAGCCCAGATTCGTTGGTGCCGACCAGCCCGACGCTCCATTATCTGTCACAAACAGGTCATAACCACCCATACCTATATGCCCATCTGATGCGAAGAATAGACTTTGTCCGTTCGGATGAATAAACGGGGAGGCTTCATTTAGCGACGTATTGACGGGGGCTCCTAAATTAACTGGCTCCGCCCAGTTCCCGTCAGCACCAAAATCACTACGCCAGATGTCGCGGTGTCCTTTCCCTCCGGGGCGGTCAGAAATAAAATACAACTGGCGGCCATCGGCGGATAGCGCGGGCTGCGACTCATAATACCGGCTATTAATGGCGGCACCCAGATTTTCGGGGGCCGACCAGTCGCTACCCGTTTTACGGCTCATGTATAAATCACAACTACCGTATCCTTTACGTCCCTGGCAGGCGGTAAAAACCAGTGTTCGTCCATCGGCTGAAAGGCTGGCTGTTCCTTCGTTTTCCGGCGTATTAATATTGGGTGAAAGCGAGGTTGGTGGTGACCAAACTTCGCCGTTGAACGTAGCAACCATTAAATCTTCATCGCCTTCGGGTTTCAACGCCGTAAAAACCAGCGTCTGCTCATCAGCCGTCAGCACCGGAAAATACTGAGAGGGGGTCGTTTGTAGTACCGACGACAAGGGCTTCGGTTCAACGGCCTGTGGATGTTGTAGGGCTTCCTGTGCGAAGCGAGCGGTTTCGAGCTGCCGCGAAACCCGTTTAGCCTGTACAGACTGAGGAGGGAATAGCGTCTGAAACTTTTCGAGATAGGGGAGTGCTTCACTGTATCGACCTAACCGAAGCAGAATGGTGCTTAACGCCTGATACGCTGCGCCAGAGGTCGGACTGTCGGGTTGAAGCCGAATCGCGTTCCGGTAAGCAGTTATGGCCGGTTCGTATTGTTTCCTGAATTCATATAACTGACCAAGTTTAAGATGAGCATCCAAAAAATTGGGGTCCTCCTTAACGGACTGCTCCATAAACGGAATGGCCTCACTGGCCTTTCGTTCACCAAAGAGTCTAATTGACTGGTCATATAATTCCCGCGCTTTTTTGGTTTGAGCATAGAGCGAAGGGCAGAGGGTGAGCAGCAGAAGGCATAGACTAAAGAAGAATCTACCCCATGCCCTCTGCTCAACACCTACGGAATATCCATGTACTTGTGTGTCTGCAACGAAATTTGCCATTGCGGATTATTTTTTACGTAATCAACGATGCGAGGCAGCATTTCATTGGATCGACTCCATTCGGTTTGCAAAAAGAGTTTGCAGTCGGAACGTAGCAACGGCACAAACGACTCGGCAAAGGCAAAATCCGATTGATTGTAAACAATTACTTTAAGTTCGTCTGCCTTGTCGAAAATGGCGGGATTGGGCCTCTTAAACTTCTTAGGCGAAAAACAAATCCAGTCCCACGAACCCGTAATTTCCTGACAAACACCAGATGTTTCAATGTTCGTCCGAAAACCAGCGGCTTGCAGGGCTTCGGTCAACGTAGTAAGGTCGTGCATAAGCGGTTCGCCACCCGTAATTACTGCCATCCGGCCAGGGTATTGTAAAGCGCCTTCGACGATGCTGTCGATGGAAAGTTTTGGATGAGCGTCGGCATCCCAGGATTCCTTCACGTCGCACCAGTGGCAGCCTACATCGCAGCCACCCAGCCGAATAAAGTAAGCCGCCCGACCCGTATGCGCTCCCTCGCCCTGTAGCGTATAAAACGCTTCCATAACGGGTAAGCTGGTTACAGATTCGGTGACTATCGTTGTCGGTTGTTTCTGTTCTAAAAGCATACACAAAGATACGGAAGGTTGGCGCGATTATAATCCTGTTTATCCGAAACGTCGGCCCGGCTGTCAATCCTGTCAAAAAACTATTACTTTTGCGCCATGATTTCAAAACGGGCCACTCATTCTCCTTTCCGACATCGTCGCCATCATGGTCGCTAGCATCCGCGCCGATACGTCGTTGTATTCCCGTTTTCCTGTATTTTTGCCCGCTGATTTCCTGAAGTATACTTCATCCATCGAAAGTCGGTTCATGTAAAACCATGATGTGTGTGACTCGATCATATATCATCAATCATAGATCATAAATTTCTGTGTCTTCTTTATTACGTATTGCCCTACAAAAATCCGGTCGACTGAGCGAAGATTCGTATCAGCTTTTCAAAGAATGCGGCATCCGCTTCGATTATGGTACCGGCAAACTCAAATCTGTTTCGTCGAATTTTCCCGCCGAATTCCTGTTTTTACGCGATGATGATATTCCTGGTTACGTAGAAGATGGCGTGGCCGATCTGGGTATCGTTGGCGAGAACGTAGCGGTCGAAATGGGACGTAACGTCGAAACGATTCATAAACTTGGATTTTCGAAATGTCGACTGTCGATTGCCGTTCCGCGCGGAACCGACTGGACGGATGTTCAGCAGCTGGAAGGACGTAACATTGCTACATCCTATCCGAATTTGCTGGGGAAATACTTAGCCGAACAAGGTGTTCGGGCGGAGATACACGAGATTAGCGGTTCGGTGGAAATTGCGCCGAGTATCGGACTGGCCGAAGCCGTTTGTGATATTGTCAGTTCGGGCAGTACGTTACTGAGCAATGGGTTGAAAGAAGTAGAAACGATTTTCCGCTCCGAAGCCATTCTGATTGCCCGTCCTGAACTTGACCCGGATAGACAGGCGTTAGTCAATAAGTTGCTGTTTCGAATCAAATCCGTACAGGCCGCCAAGAATAACAAATACATTGTGCTGAACGCCCCCAACCATTCGCTTGATAAAATTACCGCGTTATTGCCAGGCATGAAAAGCCCGACCGTAACACCCTTAGCGACAGAAGGCTGGAGCTCGGTGCATTCGGTGCTGAACGAAAACGAGTTCTGGGAAAACATCGAAGCCATCCGGGCCGCTGGCGCCGAAGGGATTCTGGTTATCCCGATCGAGAAAATGATCTACTAAAAAGTGATGAGTGATAAACGATAAGTGATGAGCTTGTCGGGTGGACAAGCTCATCACTTATCGTTTATCACTCATCGTTCATGACTATGAATATCCTTTCTTTTCCCCAACGTAGTGAATGGCCCTATCTGCTGGCCCGGCCGGTGCAGTCGACGAAGCAGATTGAAGCGGCTGTTGCCCCAATTCTTGAGCAAGTACGTACCAACGGCGACGTAGCGCTGATCGAACTGGCTAAAAAATTTGATAAGGTTGATCTTAGCGTATCGCAGCTACGTATCGACGCCGAGGAGTTGGAGGCTGCTGAAAACCAGCTTGGCGATGAGCTGAAAAATGCGATTCGGCAGGCGTATCAGAATATTCGGCTGTTCCATGAGAAGCAGAAGCAACCCGTCGAAAAAATTGAGACGATGCCGGGCGTTACGTGCTGGCGCAAAAGCGTTGGGATTGAAAAAGTTGGCCTGTACATTCCGGGCGGAACGGCTCCGCTTTTCAGTACGGTGTTGATGCTGGGCATTCCGGCGCAACTGGCCGGTTGTCGGGAGATCGTACTGTGTACACCGAGTAATCACCCGGCCATCTATTTTGCTGCCAAACTCGTTGGCGTAACCAAAGTTTTCCGTATCGGTGGCGCACAGGCTGTTGCGGCTATGGCGTACGGAACGGAGTCAGTACCGAAGGTGTATAAAATTTTCGGACCAGGAAATCAATACGTAACGGCTGCCAAAATGCTGGTGGCAAAAGAAGGCGTAGCGATTGATATGCCCGCCGGACCAAGTGAAGTGGCCGTTTATGCCGACGATTCGGCTGTGCCGGCATTTGTCGCGTCTGACTTGCTCTCACAAGCTGAGCACGGCGCTGATAGTCAGGTATTGCTGGTGTCGACCAGTAAGAAGCTTATCAATAGCGTAAACCTGACCCTCAGCACGCAACTTAGCCGACTGCCGCGTCAGGAGTTAGCAGCTAAAGCGTTGGAAAACAGTAAAATGATTCTAGTGGAAACCCAGGTCGATGCCATTGACCTGCTGAACGCGTATGCCGCCGAACACCTGATACTGAGTATTGAAAATGCTGAAGACGTAGCGGAGAAAATCATAAACGCAGGCTCCATTTTTCTCGGAAACTACACCCCTGAATCAGCCGGAGACTACGCTTCTGGGACGAACCATACGTTGCCAACCAATGGATTTGCGCGAGCCTATAGTGGCGTATCGCTGGATAGTTTTGTGAAGAAAATCACCGTGCAGCAGATTACGCCGGAAGGATTGCAGAACGTTGGCCCTACAGTCGAAGCAATGGCCGAAGCCGAATCGCTCGATGCACACAAGCGGGCCGTCAGTCTGCGGCTGGCGCATTTGGCAGAAACGAATCCGGCGTAGAATTGCTTATATTGCTGAAAAACGAAAAACTATGGAGCGGGTATTAATTGAATTCGACACTCCGCAGGATAAGGCGTCTTTGCTGGCTGTTCTGTCAAGGTTCAACGCACGAGTTGTTGATAATGAACAGGCTGCCAAACAAAAGAAATTCATTGAGATAATGTATGAAATTGCTGCTAAAGGCGGTGTAGGTGATTCATTTGGCGACCCTTCGGAGTGGCAACGGGAAATTCGTAGCTGGGACAAGGTATTACCTGGGCGTGAAGAATGATCTTAGATAGTAATATACTTATCTATGCCGTTGAACCCGCAAGCGATGTTTTACGCACATACCTATTCGAACGTAGTGGACAATTGTATGTTTCGCTGATTTCTAAGCTGGAAGTATTAGGTTACCACAGATTACAGCCTGACCATAAAGCAGATTTAGAAAAGTGGCTCGATGTTTCATTTATCTTCCCAATTACCGACGACATTATCACCGAAGCCATTCGTCTTCGTCAGCTGCGTAAACGCTCATTAGCTGATTCAATTATTGCCGCTACGGGCCTGCTTTACAATCAACCCATCCTGACGAATAATTCGATTGATTTCTCTGATATAGAAGGTCTGGAAATTATCGTTCTGACGGATATTTTACGTCAATGAAACAGCTCGCTGACCTTTTACTTCTTGGTGATTCGCGTCTGTACGAAACCTGCGAACCTGTGCTGGAATCCGAATTACCGCTGGTGCCGGGCTGGGTAGCTGATCTGCATAACGTAATGGAAGAAATTCGGACAACGTATCAGTTTGGACGGGGCATTGCGGCTCCGCAGCTTGGTATCATGAAACGCCTGATTTACCTGAACGTTACAAAGCCACAGGTCATTATCAATCCTGAGTTTGTGGCAGTCAGCGACGAAATGGATGAGCTTTGGGACGATTGCATGAGTTTTCCTAATCTGTTGGTACGTGTCCGCCGACATCGTAGTATAACGCTGACGTACCGGGATGAACATTGGAATCAGCACACCTGGGACGTAACAGATTGGGGATTGTCGGAACTGATTCAGCATGAATACGATCATCTAAACGGCGTACTTTGTACAATGCGTGCCATTGATTCCCAATCGTTTCGGTGGCGACCAACGCCAAAAAATTAATAAATCAATTATGTTTACTCTTCAATCGATTCTCCGCCCGCACATTCTTTCGCTAACGCCTTATTCATCCGCTCGTGATGAATATACGGGCAAAGTGGGGGTTTTTCTGGATGCTAATGAAAACCCAATTGGTTCCACTACAGATACGGGTGATTATAACCGCTATCCTGATCCGCATCAATTGGTTATCAAACAAAAACTGGCGCCGATTAAAGAGGTTCGGCCTGAGCAGATTTTTCTGGGCAACGGCTCCGACGAACCGATTGATTTGCTCGTGCGTGCTACGTGCGTACCGGGTAAGGACAACATGTTGATTATGCCGCCGACCTATGGGATGTATGAAGTGTCGGCAGCCGTAAATGACGTTGACATCATCAAAGTTCCACTGACGCCCGATTTTCAGGTTGACGTGCAGGCTGTTTTAGCGGCCATTACGGAACGGACGAAACTGATCTGGCTGTGTTCACCGAACAATCCATCGGGGAATCTGCTGCAGGATGAGGCAATACGTACCATTCTTGATGCTGCCAACCATTCGTTAGTGATTGTCGATGAAGCGTACATCGATTTTGCTGATACGCCTTCGTGGACAACCCAACTCGATACGTATCCAAATCTGGTTGTACTGCAAACGTTCTCGAAAGCCTGGGGATTGGCTGCGCTACGACTGGGCATGTGTTTTGCATCGGAGGAGCTGATTAACGTACTGAATAAGATCAAGCCACCCTATAATATTTCGGCACCCACGCAAAGGCTCGCGTTTGACGCGCTCTCCCATGAAGCCGCAAAGAATGAAATGGTTACCAAAATTCTGGCTGCTCGTCAGAAACTGGCCGAAAATCTGCGTTCTTTGCCTTCGGTACAGGGTGTTCATCCGTCCGATGCCAACTTTCTGCTGGTGAAATTTGATCAGGCAAAACAAGTATTTGACCACCTGATTGATCAACAGGTAATCGTTCGCGATCGGTCGAAAGTGAAGCTGTGCGATAATTGCCTGCGAATTTCGGTCGGTACTGACGCTGAAAACGAGCGGCTTCTGGACGTGCTTCGACGCATGAGCAGTTCGCCAGTGCCTGCTAATTTACCACTTGGGTCAGGAGAGGAAGCTACCCGGCCGGAATTTGTATCAAACGTTTGACACTACACTTATGAGAAAATTACTTTGGGTTACCACACTTGCCTTGTTAAGTTGGCTAATCACTCCGGCTACCGCTTCGGCGCAGTATAGCAACTGGTCGATAGGTGCCCGAATTGGTGAACCATCCGGCATAAATATCCGCAAATATTTTGGTGATAAACATGCCTTTGACCTGAATATTGGTACGTATGGCGGCTTATATGGTACCCGTCGGAGCTATCGGGTTGGTGAATACAAGAGCGTCGGTTTAACCTTTCAGGGACATTTTCTGTGGCATACGGCCCTGACGAAAAGCGAGAGCATTCGGGCTTATTACGGTTTCGGTGGCCAGATTAATAACCGAAAATATTACCCGCCCCGGTTAAATGGCGAATACGAAAATGCGTTGTCTATTGGAGGCTCGGGCATTGGCGGGCTGGAATTTTTTCCGGCTGGTAAACCGTTCTCTATTTTTCTTGAAACAGGTCTTTACGTTGAATTGCTTCAGGCTCCCTTTTTCCTGAGCCTTAACTCGGGAGTAGGGTTGCGGTATAACTTTTAAAAAGCAATCGTTAGGAATCAGGCATCAGACGATCGTAGATTGTACTATGCGCTACGTTCGCCTGACGACTAATTTCTAACGACGGCTACGGCTCATGTTTAAAATCTACAGTTCTTCAGCCGGATCGGGAAAGACGTACACACTCACCAAAGAGTACCTGAAATTGGCGTTACGTCCGGATGCGAAAGACGATTATTTCCGGCATATTCTGGCTGTTACGTTTACGAACGCAGCCGCCAACGAAATGAAGAACCGGATTCTGAAAAACCTGGCCGACATTTCCGGCGGTGAAGAATCGGTTTTGCTGAATGAATTGGTTACCGAACTTTTTGGTATATATCCCGGCACCGAATCATTTGCTATTGCTGAACGTAACCTGCGTACTAAAGCGGCTAATGTTTTCCGAACCATCCTGCATCGCTACGCCGATTTTAGCGTAACGACAATCGATTCGTTCACGCAACGTATCGTCATGGCTTTTACGGACGAACTGGGATTACCGTATTCGTTTGAAGTTGAGCTAGAAACTGACGAAGTGCTCGAACTGGCCATCGACAACCTGATCGAAAAGGCGGGAACGGAGGAAATGGAAGAGATTACAACCATCCTCAGCGAATACTACGCCAACACAGCGAGTGAGGGCAAAAGCTGGAATCAACTCCCCGAACTGCTTAAAGAATTTGGCCGAAATCTGACATCAGATCAATTCTATGAAGCGGTAAATGCCGCTCAGGAATTATCGCCTAGCGCTATCCGGGCGATACGTAACCAGCTTATCGAGCATAATCAACTGGTTGAAAACGAAGTTGTTGGGCATGGTCAACGCGCCTGGACACGTATCGTAGAAGTGGGTCTGGATGAGACAGATTTTACGTATGGAGCGGCTGGAGTAGGGGGATTTCTGAAGGCCATCGCCGAAGGAAACGCGGGCAAAGAAGCCGGTATCCGCGTGTATAATGCCCTTGACAAAGGCGAATGGTACGGCAAGAAAACGCCCCTGGCGGTTCAGGGAATCATTGACGCCATAACTGACGAGCTGTGCGATTGCATCCGGCAAATCACTACAATCCGTGAAGCGTCGGGTCGGCAGGTGGCTTTATTTGATTGTTTATTGCCCCATTTGCAGAAACTTGCTCTGCTGAAACAAATGCGGGTTGAATTTGACGAACTGCTACGTAAAGATGGACGGGTCCATATCTCTGAATTTAATAAGAAAATTCTGAGCATTGTCGCGACGGAACCAGCGCCTTTCCTCTACGAGCGTTTGGGCGTCAAGTTCAATCACATCCTGATTGATGAATTTCAGGATACATCCCGACTCCAGTTTGCCAATCTGTTGCCGCTCATCGAAAATGCTCTCGGCAGTGATCATTTCAATCTGGCGGTGGGCGATGGTAAACAGGCCATTTACCGATTTAGAGGTGGCGATATGGATCAGATTGTATCGCTGCACCGGAAAGATCTGGAAAGCCTGAAAATGGCGCATAATCCAGACTCCTGGACCGCTGAACGTATCAATACGCTGGGAGGGCACCTGGCCGATGAACGACTGGACACGAACTGGCGTAGTGCCGAGCCGATTGTGCGGTTCAATAACGACTTCTTCGAGTTTACAGCTCGTAAGTTTGAGCATCAGCATCCAAAACTTGCTGACGTATTTGATGCCGAGCAACAGTTTCACCAAAAAGCACAGCCCAAAGCCCGGCAGGAAGGGCATGTGCAGATTGATTTTGTTCAGAAAGACGAGGAAGAAGGAAAAGACCTGACAAAAGCCACGCTCGACATGACCATCGAGCATCTGAAAAAGTCGCTGGCAGATGGATACCGGTACGGCGATATTGCGATTTTGTGTCGCAAAAAATCCCATGCCAAAGCATTGGCGAACGAATTGAACGCTCGCCAGATCCCGCTGATTTCCGCTGATTCATTATCGCTTGAATTTTCGGACCCTGTGAAATGGATCGTTACGGTCATGCAGGTGCTTCAGCGGCCCGACCATAAAATGCTGCGCTACGAACTGTTGTATTTGTTCCATCGTGTCGTGAAAGGCATCTTTCCCGACGACGACCTGACCAAAACATTACATGACCTGGCCGAAGGGGACGTCTTGGGCGTGTATGATTACCTCACATCAGAAGGTTACCCACTCGATCCTTACGCCCTGGGTCAATTGAACCCGTACGAGTTGGCTGAGCGTTTGACGGCTCAGTTTGGACTGTTTCGTCAGGCGGAACACAATCCGTTTCTGTTTCGCTTTCTGGACGAAGTACTGGCGTTCAATCAGAAACGTAGCGGACATTTAAGCGATTTTCTGCTTTATTGGGAAGGGGTCCGGCAGAAGATTTCAGTGGAAGGAAACGCCCGTGATGCCGTTAGTATCCAGACAATCCACAAAGCAAAAGGTTTGGAATATCCAGTCGTTATCATTCCATTTGCCAACTGGAAAGTCGAGCCTATCAACGACAGCACGATCTGGCTTGATCTAACCAGAGTGCCAACGGATAAGCTGACGCACGAAAACGGTTCCGGACAACTGGCGCAGTTGCTGTCGGCACCGGCCAATACAACGGGTAAGCTACGTAGTACGCCAGAGCCGATTGCGGCTCAGTATGAAGAAGAACTGACACGCACATTTCTGGAAAATATGAATCTGCTCTACGTAGCGTTTACCCGGCCAACGGATCGACTCTACGTAATCAGCGAACTGAAAGAGTTTGGGAAAGGCGCGCCAAATACCATTGCTCACTGGCTACATGCGTTTCTGCGCGACAGCGACGTAGCGCGTCAATGCGGATGTAGCTGGCTGGAAGGAACGTCCCGATACCTCGTCAGCCTGTGTGATAGCGCCGTCTCACGCCAGAAAGTTGAGGAGAATCTCGATGAAATTGTACTGGAAGAGGTAGTGAGTGGGCATCGCAGTCAGGATTTGCAATTGCGCAGGCAGGCCGACCGCGTGTTCGACGTCGCCACTTTTGAGCGTACGCGCGAACGTGACCGGAAACTTTGTGCGGCCCTGAGTTTGATCAGAGGCCCCGAAAGTGTTGACAATGCACTTCGGCAACTCGTCAGCGAAGGGCTGGTCCGTAACGCCGAATACGAAGAGCTGAAGCAAAGTCTGCTGGCAATTATTCGTCACCCGGCACTATCGTCTCTTTTCGACGCAACGCTACGTATCGATACGGATCGTAGTATCTTGAGCCGCCGACGTATGCATGGTGCTCCGCATCGGGTTGTTCATTATCCCGAGGGAAACATTGTGCTAGTGCAATATGAGTCAGTCGCAACGGCAGATTCTTCTGAAGCTTATTCGCCCATCGATTCCCTGCGCTATTTCACCAATCTTTACCGCGAAATGGGGTATCCGGAAGTTGAAGGCCGACTGGTGTATCTGACGAATGAGCCGCAGGTGGTGCGCGTGGGCTAGCATACGTAATGGATAATGTAAACTTTTATGGTCGACGTAGTTAGCAGTTTCAGAGGAGTTCGGTTGAAGAAAAAAATCATTCCATTTTTCATTATCCAGTATACGTTTCTCATCACGGTTTCTTTCGCGCAGTCGCCGTATCAGCTGAAGACCGGGAAAGAAATTACATTACTAGGTACAGGGGCGGTGTCCTTGGGAGCTTCTGTAGCCCTCAGCCACGCCATCGATCCGCTAACGCCCACGGAAATTGCTGTGCTGAATCCGACGGACATCAATTCGATCGATCGATCGGCTACTGGGCACTGGTCGCCGACGGCGGCTAATCTGAGCCACGTTACGTTGACTGGAACGGTCGCTTTGGCGGGTGGACTGGCGCTGGGAACAAAACCCATGCGACAGGATTTTAAAACCGTTGCGATTATGTATGCAGAGACCATGCTGATTGGCAACGGAATAGAGCGTACCATCAAAGCGATAACGCAGCGGCCACGTCCGTTTGTTTACAATTCGGATGTGCCGCTGGATGAGAAACTTGACCGTGATGCGCGACAGTCGTTTTTTTCGGGTCATGCTACCAATGCATTTGCCTCAGCGGTTTTTGCCAGCGAAGTATTCCGGCATTATTTTCCGCATTCACGACTGAAGCCCGTTATCTGGGTGGGTTCGCTCGGATTGGCAACAGCTACCGCCGTGCTACGTTATGAAGGTGGCAAACATTATCCAACCGATTTAATTGCCGGCGCTGCGTTTGGCTCATTAGTAGGGTGGGGCATTCCAAAATTGCACGAAGTTAAAAACCAGAGCGGTATTGGTCGGCGACTCGACATACAGCCGTGGAGCAGTGGTTCAGCTAAGGGAATTTACGTGCGGCTGGCTGTGTTTTCCCGCTAACGCTTGTCTTCATTGCCTGATTCGACAGGCTTGTTTTATCCAATGACTAAAATTACCGATCACATTAAGGCTTCTAATGGCAAACCCATTTTTTCGATTGAAGTCATTCCGCCGATCAAAGGGGACAATCTAAAGAATCTGCTCGACAACATTGAGCCTTTAATGGAGTTTAAGCCGCCGTTTATTGACGTTACGTATCACCGGGAAGAATATATTGAGCGGCCATTACCGGATGGAACGATTCAGAAAATTGTAACCCGAAAACGTCCCGGTACAGTCGGTATATGTGCGGCCATCATGCATAAATTTGGCGTTGATCCGGTTCCACACGTACTATGTGGCGGCTTCACCCGAGAAGAAACGGAAGATTTTCTGATCGATCTGCACTACCTCGGTATCGACAATGCGCTGGTACTTCGTGGCGATCCGGCTAAGCCGTTTACTACGTTCAAAGCCAAAGAGAATGGTTATTCATACGCCAGCGAACTGGTGGAGCAGGTCGCTAATATGAATCGGGGCATTTATCTGCACGAAGAAGACACGCCCCTGGCTCCCAGCAATTTCTGCATTGGCGTAGCCGCTTACCCCGAAAAACACTTCGAGGCAATGGATCATGATGCTGACTTTTATTACCTGAAGCAGAAGATCGACAAAGGCGCGGATTATATTGTCACACAGATGTTTTTCGATAATAAAAAGTATCTGGATTTCGTGAGTCGCTGTCGGCAGGCGGGCATTACAGTGCCAATCATTCCGGGTCTGAAGCCGTTGTCTACCCGTAAACAACTTCAGATATTGCCCAGGTTATTCCACCTTGACATGCCGGAAGATCTTGTAAGAGCCGTTGAAGCCTGTGAAAATGATCAGCAGGCGCGGCAGGTCGGGGTAGAATGGTGCACTCAGCAATGTCGTGAATTGATGGCTGCCGGTGCACCCGTACTGCACTTTTATACGATGGGTAAAGCCGATAACGTAATGAAAATCGCCCGTGAGGTGTTTTAAGGCATAGGGCACGGAGTGCAGAGCAGGAGGGAATTATCCAGGAAGTTAGTCTTAGTATAGACTAAGTATCTGAGCAAGAGATTGAGCTTTTAAGAGAAAGAAATCTGCCGTTACAAGGCTGAATCTTACTCTATATGCTGAAAATCACTACATCTGTTATTATCCTTTTTGCCTGCGTTGCTACGTATCCGTTCTCATTTGCTCAGACGCCTGCGCCCAAAGCCAACGACTCGACAACACCGCTTCATTTGCTGCAACCCGATTATCCAGTGCCATATGGACAACCGAAAGCCCCCGACGTAGTGAAGGTGCTGGACCGGGTTTATAAATACCTTGATGAATCGACACCCACCCAGGTAATTGACAAACAATCAGGCCAAGTCATTACCGACCTTACAAAATTCAATACAAACGCTGTCATCAAACCGGGTGATTTCCGACTGACCAGTTACGAATGGGGTGTTACGTATGCGGGTATGTTGCTTGCCAGCGAAGCTACCGGCGATGCGCGTTATGCTGATTACACAAACAAGCGACTGAGCTTCCTGAATTCGCTACGTCCTTATTTTCGGGAGCAGGTTAATGCCGACCCACACGCCAATACGTCGCTCCGGCAGATGCTGGCTCCTCACGCGCTTGACGATGCAGGCGCCATGTGTGCGGCCATGATTAAGGCGACGCGTGCCGGAGGTGTCAAAGCTGATTTTCGTCCGCAGATTGACGCCTTTATGAATTATATCATGACGAAAGAATATCGGTTGTCGGATGGTACGTTGGCGCGGAATCGCCCGCAACCGAACACGCTCTGGCTCGATGATTTGTTCATGAGCGTTCCGGCACTGGCACAGATGGGCAAGTTGACGAACGATCGGAAATACTACGATGAGGCTGTTAAACAGGTGCTTCAGTTTTCGAAGCGGATGTTCAACAAAGAGAAAGGTTTGTATATGCACGGCTGGGTGGAAGGCATGAGTGTTCATCCGCAATTTCACTGGGCGCGGGCCAACGGCTGGGCGATCATGACAAAAGTTGAGCTGCTGGACGTATTGCCCGAAAATCATCCTGGGCGAGCCGAAATTTTGAGTTTGTTACGTGCCCATGCCCAGGGGCTGGCATCCTGTCAGGCAGGGACCGGATTCTGGCATCAGCTGCTCGACCGGAACGATTCGTATCTGGAAACATCGGCTACAGCTATCTACGTGTACTCCATCGCGCGGGCCATCAACCGGGGTTGGCTGGATGCGAAAGCCTACGCGCCCATGACGCTGCTGGGCTGGAACGCCGTTTCGACCAAAGTGACGGATAAAGGTCAGGTTGAGGGCACCTGTGTGGGCACAGGAATGGGCTTCGATCCGGCGTTTTATTATCATCGGCCCATCAACGTATATGCGGCTCATGGCTACGGACCGGTGCTGCTCGCTGGTGCCGAAGTAATCAATCTCCTGAATAAAAAAGCGTTCGAAATAAATGACAGTTCGCTTCAGTTGACCGAGCGAAAATAAAGCAACCTGTATCTATCCGAATTTTTTAAGGTCGGGCTCAGTATTCAACAGGACCGGATAATAAAAGATTAACAAGCGGTCTTGTCGGCAAATGTAAATTGGTCATTATCGAAAATCGACTACTGATGAAGAGAAACCGATTTATTGCCGCCCTACTGACAATGGCAACTGTACCATCTTTGCCGTCTTTTGCCGATATCAAAAAAAAGTTTCGACCGAACAAAGGGTTTAAAATCAGCGCAGGAGAGGGGCGTATTCATGGGCCCATCAAACTCAAAGGAGTCAATGCGAACGTACTGTCTGTAAAAGTTTCGGGAAGCGATACAGATGGTGATCTAGCCGTATTTGAGCAGACATCTCTTTCGCCCGGAAGAGGAACACCGCTGCATATGCATCCGGCGCAGGATGAGATTTTCTACGTAGTGGAGGGTGCGTATTACTTTCAGGTGGGTGACGAAAAATACCATCTGAAAGTGGGCGACAGCATCTTTTTACCCCGTAAAGTACCTCATGCCTGGACGCAGGTTGCTGAAACAGGAAAAATGATCGTGATTCTGCAACCGGCGGGAAAACTGGAAAATTTCTTTGTCACGATGGCCGCCATGAATCACGAACCATCCAGGGAAGAAGTCGCGAAAGTGTTCAGTGATAACGAAATGCAGGTAGTGGGTCCTCCGCTTAAGA
>NZ_JBMDWV010000281.1:0-9044 GCF_048594605.1 Spirosoma sp. | reverse complement strand
GACTACCTGAACGTCAATTATTTCGAAGCACCGATCAACAAGAATTTCGAGTACGTGTGGCCGAAAGAAACGGCGAAAAAATAACTTGCGCAAAGGGTCGGTTCAAAACGGTTGAACCGATCCTTTTCTTTGACTGGATCGATGGGGTAATCAACGGAAAGCTTTACAAGGTCATTTCCATACGAATATCGGCGCGAGCGTAAGGCGTTGGTACGCTCGGCACCTCCCGAAATCCAACCCGAGTATACATCGTCAGTGCCGTGGTTAGTATTCGATTCGATTCAAGCCAGATAGTTTTTGCCCCTAGCTGGCGCGCATAATCAATGGCCGCCAGTGCCAGCAACTTGCCTGCACCTTTCCCCTGTGCGGCTGGCGAAACTGCCATTTTCGCCAGCTCAAACTCCGTATTGCCTTCCTCCGGCCGGGTATTGATCATTGCCACACAACCAACAACCTCATGCCCCAGTTTGGCCAGTAAGATTTGGCCGTTATTAGGCAACACGTATCGTTCGGGATGATCCAGTTGTTCCAGATCATGCGATTCGACACGGAAATACGTTTCGATCCATTCGACGTTCAACCGCTTGAAGTCTGGCTGATAATCAGGCTCATAAGGAACAATAGAAATAGCCTCCAACGTAGTGCTTCCAGTCGTTTTGCTCCGCTTTAATTCATCCTGAACACGGTCGAAAAAGCCGCGTTCGGCTAATTGATT
Source organism: Spirosoma sp. (assembly GCF_048594605.1). Taxonomy (GTDB): domain Bacteria; phylum Bacteroidota; class Bacteroidia; order Cytophagales; family Spirosomataceae; genus Spirosoma. The sequence goes on along the minus strand of NZ_JBMDWV010000281.1, from coordinate 8,329 downwards.
TTCCATTTCCTGAAGAGAGATTAATAAATTATGCGTCTGGCTGTTCAGCATTTGCCGATTGACCGATATAAAAGCGTCCCACAAAGGCTGAAGCTGCGGTATCATAGCTTCTCCTTTTTCACTAAGCGTAAGCAACCGCTTACGGCCATCGGTATCTGATTTGGCCGACTGAATCAATTTATGCTTTTCCAGCTCATTAACTACCTGAATCACAGCCGGATGTGTGATACCCAACTGACCAGCCATTTCGGTAATGGCTATAGGTCCCCGCCGGGCAATTAGCACAAAAACGGTTGCCCAACGCACATCAAATTCTACCCCTGATTGTCGATACGTTGCCGTAACGGCTTGCCAATAAAGATCACTTAAACGCCTGAGCCGACTAGCCAATGCTAATTCGGCCATATTAGCCATAAAATCCATAGTATGTAAGAACTTACGTAAGCTCTTACATAGTTAGATAAATGTTTCTTTCCTGACAAATAATTACCTAAAAAAATTAATGATCATTTATTCACCGGGCCCAAACGTAGCAACGGCAAATAGGGATTCTGGAAAACTGTCCTTATTTTTGCACTTTACTAAGAAACAGACTATACGCTGAAAACGAACGTATTGTTCGTCCAATTCAAAAAATCGTATGCAAACTTCCACTTACGTCCCCTACAAAGTAAAAGACATCGCGCTGGCCGACTGGGGCCGCAAGGAAATCAAACTTGCTGAAGCTGAAATGCCCGGTCTGATGGCTCTTCGTGCCGAATACGGTCCATCGAAGCCCCTTCAGGGTGCCCGTATCGCCGGTTGCCTCCACATGACCATCCAGACGGCCGTTCTGATTGAGACGCTGGTCGAACTGGGTGCTGATGTAACCTGGTCTTCGTGTAATATTTTCTCGACGCAGGACCATGCTGCGGCTGCCATTGCGGCTGCGGGCATTCCAGTGTACGCGTGGAAAGGCATGAACGAAGAAGAATTTAACTGGTGTATCGAACAGACGTTATTCTTCGGCGAAGATCGTAAGCCATTGAACATGATTCTGGACGACGGTGGCGACCTGACCAACATGGTTTTCGACGTGTATCCTGAACTGATTCAGGGCATCAAGGGTCTGTCAGAAGAAACGACAACGGGTGTTCACCGCCTGTACGAGCGAATGAAGAACGGTACATTGCACCTGCCTTCAATCAACGTAAACGACTCGGTAACGAAGTCGAAATTTGATAATAAATACGGCTGCCGCGAGTCGCTGGTGGATGCGATCCGTCGTGCTACCGACCTGATGCTGGCTGGTAAAGTAGCCGTTGTAGCCGGTTATGGCGACGTGGGTAAAGGTTCGGCCGAATCGCTGCGGGGGGCAGGTTGCCGCGTACTGGTAACGGAAATCGACCCAATCTGTGCGCTTCAGGCCGCTATGGACGGGTACGAAGTGGTCCCGATGGACGAAGCCGTTCCGCGCGCGCAGATCTTTGTAACCGCTACGGGTAACGTTAATATTATTAAAGGTCGTCACTTCAGGGCGATGAAAGATAAAGCCGTTGTCTGCAACATTGGTCACTTCGATAACGAAATCGATATGGCCTGGCTGAACGAAAATTACGGCCATACCAAGAGCCAGATCAAGCCTCAGGTCGACATGTATGAAGTAGACGGAAAAGAAATTATCGTTCTGGCCGAAGGGCGTCTGGTAAACCTGGGCTGCGCGATGGGTCACCCCAGCTTCGTCATGTCGTGCTCGTTCTCGAACCAGACATTAGCTCAGTTGGAACTATGGGCTAACTCGGACAAATACGAAAATAAAGTATACGTACTACCGAAGAAACTCGATGAGAAAGTAGCCGCGCTGCATCTGGCTCACGTTGGCGCTAAACTCGAACCGCTGGAGCAGGCGCAAGCTGATTACATCGGCGTACCGGTTGAAGGTCCGTTCAAATCAGAAATGTATCGGTACTAAGGAGAACGGGTTTTGTTTTAGGCAAAATAAGTCTAATCTTTAAATCCGTTCAATTCAGGTTCAGAAGCGCGGTTTCGGCAACGAGGCCGCGCTTTTTCGATTTACTCTAATCGTTTTACTATCTCCATCTATTACGTTGCCTGAACCATTATCTATTCTTTACCAGTCAGATGATCTGGTAGCCATCAACAAACCCCATGGCTTGCTGGTGCATCGCTCACCCATTGCCAGCGATGCCAGCGAATTTGCCGTCCAATTGCTACGTAACCAGATCGGCCAGCGTGTGTATCCTGTCCATCGGCTGGATCGAAAAACAGGGGGTGTGTTACTCTTTGCGCTGAATGAGCAGATGAATTCAGCGATGCAAACACTTTTTGCCGAAGGTGGTATCCAGAAAACCTACGTAGCGATCGTACGCGGCTACACCTCCGATGAACTGACGATTGACTATCCGCTACGTCGTGACGACGGATTACTTCAGGATGCCGTTACGTTCCTGAAAACGCTACATCGTACGGAAGTTCCCCTACCCTTTGGCAAACACGCTACGTCCCGTTATTCGCTGATCGAACTTATGCCTACTACCGGCCGGATGCATCAGTTACGTAAGCACATGGCTCACGTCATGCACCCGATTATCGGCGACCGACCTCATGGCTGTAACAAGCAGAACAAATTATTCAAAGAGCATTTCGACATGAACACCATGCTTCTTCATGCGCAACGTATTGAATTTGATCATCCCGTTACGTCGGAGAGGATTACGATCACCGCACATTTGCAGCCGGAATTTGCGCGGATGATGGGGACGTTATTTGGGGAATAGCCTGTTCCGTAAAAAAGCGAGTATATAGTAGGTATATTGTATTCGATTTCGCCTTATTTATTTTGTACAACTCCTATACGTTTACTCATGAACCAATCAGATAAAACGTCTGGCCAGGATTCCCCTAATCAGACTCAATCAGGTACCTCTCGTCGGCAATTCCTTCAGACTGGCGCGCTGGCAGCAACTAGCTTCCTGATTGTACCCCGCCACGTACTGGGGGGCAAGGGCTTTATTGCACCCAGCGACAAACTCAATGTTGCCGGAGTCGGCATTGGCGGAAAAGGCTTTGGCGACGTCAATAACTCATATAATAACGGAGCTAACAACGTAGCAGCTCTATGCGATGTAGACTGGGGGCTTCCGAAAGTAAAAGACATTTTTGCCAAATATCCAAACGCAAAACGGTACAAAGATTTCCGTGAAATGCTTGATAAAGAAGGCAAAAACATTGATGCCGTAACCGTTTCGACGGCCGACCATACGCACGCCGTTGTGGCTATGGCTGCCATGCAGCGGGGTAAGCACGTATACGTACAGAAGCCGCTAACGCACAATATTTACGAAGCCCGGATGCTAACTGAGGCAGCTCGTAAGTACAAGGTTGTTACGCAGATGGGAAATCAGGGTTCCTCAAACCCGCAGCAAAAACAAATGGTGGAGTGGTTCGACAAAGGGCTGATCGGCAACGTGCATACTGTTTATCTATGGACCAACCGACCTGTTTGGCCACAGGGTATTCCTGTGCCGCAACCTGCCGAACAGACTCCGGTTGATCTGGATTGGGATCTGTGGCTCGGGCCTGCTCAGAAAGTTGGCTACACACCTGCTTATCATCCCTTTAAGTGGCGTGGCTGGTGGAATTTTGGCGCTGGTGCGTTAGGTGATATTGGTTGCCACATCATGGACGTACCGTTCCGGGTGCTGGGCATCGGTTACCCAACAGAAGTTGAAACCAGCATCGGTCAGGTATTCCTGAAAGACTGGACAGCGGAGTACATTCCCGAAGGTTGCCCACCCTCGTCGCATGTCGAGCTGAAGTTTCCGGCCTCGGCCAAGAATAAGTCGGACCTTAAAATGGTTTGGCTGGATGGCGGCCTGCGTCCGTTCCGTCCTGAAATGTTACCCGCCGGCGAACCGTTTCCCGAAAATGGCGAGAATGGCGTATTCCTGATTGGCGACAAAGGGTTAATTGCCTGCGGTATGTATGGGGATGATCCAAAGCTGTACACAAAAGACGGGCAGAAGATGGAAGCGGCTCCCAAACCCAAGGCGGGGTCGGGCGTAACCGTTTATCCGGAAAACGGCCACCAGGTCTACTGGACCGAAGCCTGCAAAGCTGGTTTTAACAGCAAGGAGCACAAAGCTCTGACGTCGTCGTTCGATTTTGCCGGACCGCTCACCGAATCGGTGCTGATGGGTAACCTGGCTATTCGGAGTTATACGCTGCGCCAGCCGAAAGCGGATGGCAAAGGTTTCAACTATCCCGGCCGTAAACAGCTAACCTGGGATGGCAAAAACATGAAGATCACGAACTTTGACGAAGCCAACCAGTTCGTTAAGCGCGAATACCGCAATGGCTGGTCGTTAACAGCGTAGGCATTATCACTACGTATAGTAAAAGCCCGAAAGCTTCAAACTTTCGGGCTTTTTATTGTTCCTGAGTGTAACTGTTCGATTTCAAAAATCCTGCGTAATGGTTTCAGGCCAGCGCAGAAGTTCGTTCAGAAGTTAGTCCGGCCTGGGTTATAAACGTACCCAGAAGCTCCTGGTAGGTTTGTATCTGTTCAGTGCGGTACGTATCACTCCAGCCTGATTCAGCAGCCATTAAATCGGCTACCTGTGGAGCAATTTGAGCCGTCAGCTGCCAGTCGGACAGTTCGAGCCGCCAGCGACGGGCCAGTACATCGCGCAACGTAACGGCCATCTCTTCCCGCACCTGATACACGACTTCGGCCTTAATGAATGGCCGACTGTCGGTTAGTGCAGAGGCCAGGTCAGGGTTTTGTTGCGACAACGCTGCTACGTTCTCAGCACGGTTTCCATACGTCTGCAAAAGATGCTGACATACCTTCGCCGGCAGATCATATTTTTTTTGTAAGCGCTGCCAATCTTCAAAACGGTAGTTTTCGCCCCCAACTAAATAGTGGGTTTCTGTACTGCTTTTGGCGGCAGATCGATTCAAAACTTCGCTTACCCGATCAATAGCATCCTGTGCCATAACCCGATACGTCGTCCATTTGCCACCGAGTAAACTCAGCAAGCCCGACGTAGCGTCGTGCTCAACCTCATGGTCACGCAACAGCGTTTTTGTATCGGCACGGCTACTTACAATGAGGGGACGAATACCTCCGAAACCCGATTGTACCTCCGATCGATCAGGCGTTTTGTGTAGATAAGGACGTACCGTTTCGAGCAAATAATCAACTTCCGCAGGTTCCAGTACCGGCTCTCGGTTCAAATCCAGATAATCGTTATCAGTCGTTCCAACAAACACCTTATCGCCAAACGGAATGGCAAAAACGACCCGCCCGTCCGCTGTTTTTGGAATCAGGATGGCGTAATCACTATTGAGCGTTTCGCGGGGCAGTACAATATGAACACCTTTGCTGGGCCGGATTCGTGGGTCGAGTGCTGGGTTAGCCAGCAGCCGAATCGTGTCGGAATAAGGGCCTGTACAGTTCAGAAACACCGTTGCCCGAATGTTGATTACCTCGCCCGTAAGCTGGTCCTGAACCGTAGCGGCTGTGATACGTTCCTTTTCGTGGACAAAGCTGGTCACGGCCGCGTAGTTTACGACGGCGGCACCCGCTTCATCGGCCGAATGTGCCAGTGCCAGCGCGTACCGGGCATCGTCAAACTGACCATCGTAATAGAGCACCGCCGAGTGCATCTGCCGCGTCAGCATCGGACTTTTATCAAGTGCCTGACTTTTCGAAAGCCAGTTGCCTTTGGGAAATGAATCGGGACCTGCAATAAAACCGTAAAGCGTTAGGCCAACGGTCATATATAGGCCTTCGAACCAGCTAAAAACCGGAGTTAGAATCGCCAGAGGATGCGCCAGATGCGGAGCGTTGCGGATAACGGTTCGCCGTTCGGCCAACCCGTGACGTACCTGACGCAATTGCGCCAGATCGAGTTTTTTGATGGCCTGTTCCAAATACCGAACCCCCCCATGAATTAGTTTGGTCGACCGCGACGAGGTTTCGCCCGCAATGTCGCCCCGATCAATCAGGGCGACCCGGTAGCCACGTAATGCCGCATCCAAAGCAGCACCCGCTCCACTGGCCCCCGCCCCGATTATACAAAGATCAAACGTTTCCTGTTGTAGTCGTTTCCAGTTTTTACTTCGATTCATGGTCCCCGATAAAATCCTCTGTCAAACAGGTAACGGTTACAGGCAGGCAATTAGTTGCCTCAGTATCTTTATTTTATCCAACTTAAGAAGAATACCCACGGCTCCGGCCACCAAAAAATCCACTACGTCCGCCCGAAGGCCGAACTGTACGGGTTACGCGAGAATTCCGAACGTTTTCCCGTATCTCGTTAGACCGATTGTACAGACCCGAATTGGCGTATACACCAGCGCCATAGCGTTGTTCATCAGCACGATATTGGGGTGCCGTAGACCGCCCAAGCATGTAGCCCAGCCCGCCCCATAACAGCGCATTGGCCAACCCATTGTGATGATGATAAGCGCCCGGATTCTGGAGGTACGCGCTGGTCGACTGATCATTCTGGACGAGCCGTTTGGCTGCTTCGACACTTAACGTATCGCGGTGCCCGTCATAATAATTGACAATCGCACCCGCCCGATCAGGGCTAACCTGAACTTCATCCGTAATTTTAAAATTACCGGGAGCCGTTTCCGTAATGTATGTCCGAACACCCCGGCCGAAACTCGTTTCCGTTTGTTCGGTTTCGCCCTCGTCAGAACGGTTATTGCCGCAACTCTGCAGCATGACCGATCCATTGAGCAATGCCAGACTGAGCGTAGTACTAAGCGTAATATCTTTTACACGCCGAAGAACGGTGTGTCGACGAAGTGGTGTCATAGCCTGAGTTATAAATAATTAATGCTTAAAACTACACGCAGGAATCAAGCCCGGCAAGCAGATACGGATGAAAGGACGGCGGCCTAAATAAACGAGCAAATATAGCGATCGTTAAATGGTCGCTCTCTCTTTCTCCCGCTCTTTATCCATGGCCAGATAAACGCCATTTGTCCAGCCGAAACCGTCCTGATTGGGGTATTCTCCCCCGCCGGTCGTTAAGGCGGCATCCACGACGTTATACTTCTCCATCATTTTACCTGTTGCTTTGAAGACCTTGTCGTTCAGAGCCAGCCACCGATCCCGCCCTTCCTGGGCCGTTTCCGTAAAGCCGTAGTTCATCAGGCTCCGATAAACAATCCACTGCAAAGGTGCCCAACCATTCGGCCAGTCCCACTGCTGTTCGGTATGGTTCAACGTAGTTACCCAGCCACCCGCCTGCAAAAAGTCGGCTTTGAGCCGATCGTGGATGTGAATGGCCTGTTCGGGAGTTGCTACGTTAAAAAATAGCGGAAACACTCCTGCCAGCGTAATCGCTGGTGTTGGCTTCTGGGCAAGGGCGTCATAATCATGAAAGAAGTTTGTATTTTCTTCCCAGAAAACAGTCTGAATAAGCTCTCGTCGCGACGTAGCAAACTGATCGAACCGCTGCGCTTCGTCGTCTTTGCCGAGTAGTTTGTAGGCATCCCGTAAGGTAGTTTCCAGCGAATACAGCAGGCAATTCAGATCGACGGGTACGAGGTCGGACGTATGAATCGAAGCCATCGTTTTCTGATCGGTAAACCAGCGGCTCGCGAAATCCCAGCCTGATTCGCAGGCAGCACGGATGTGATTGTATAACGCTTCAGGCACCACACCAAGCGGTTCAGCTTCCTCAGCCAGTTCAATCTCCTGTCGGTACGCTTCGGGACGGGGAGTAGGCGTATCGTCCCAGTAGCGGTTCAATACGTTGTTATGAGCGAAACGAACAGTCCGACGAACGATAGGTCCATCGTTCGAGCCTTTCATCCAGAAATCATACTCGCGCTGCAACTGAGGCAGGTATTTTACCAATGTATCGGGTCCATCGATCTCGGCCAGCAAACGTATCATCAGCGCGAAATAGGGTGGCTGCGAACGGCTTAGGAAATACGTACGATTTCCATTCGGAATAAAGCCAAACGTATCGATCAAATAAACGAAGTTATCAATCATACCCCGTATCAGATCAACCCTGCCCGCTTCTTTCAGACCGAGCATGGTGAAGTAGCTATCCCAGTAAAAGATTTCCCGAAAGCGCCCACCCGGTACGATGTACGGATGGAGCAACGGAATGCGTGAGCTTCCCTCAACGGCCGGTTCAGGATAGCGGGTCAATCGTTCCCATAAGCGATTAATATGATCGGCCGTACTGAAGGTTCTGTCGCTGACGTAATCGCTGATGACTTTTCCCGGCACGATAAAATATTCACGTACAAACGTTTCCAGATCGAAGTCGGGTTTTTGTTTCTCGGTTTCATA
>NZ_JBMDWV010000280.1:0-6904 GCF_048594605.1 Spirosoma sp. | reverse complement strand
TGTTGGTGGCAGAGCCTTCGACGATTCGCCCAACGGAGTAATACTAATCGAAACGACCGGTACATTCAGTAACTTTTTCACCAAAAGGCTAGCCGAAAAAGCTGAATCACAGATAAGTAAGTCGAACGGAAACGCTTCATAAATTTCTTTAATATCACTAAATAACTCCGGAGCGCGTAACAGAAAAATATTATTAAGGTCGAAACGCAGCCGGGCAATCGTTCCTTTGATACGTTGCCGTTCAGGCAGTGCTACGTCCAGATTAAGCTGATTGATTTCTTTCGCCTGCTGGTAGGGGTAATACGGAATGGCCAGTTTACGAATCTTGTCGGCATAGCTTGGCCCTGTGTACCAGCGCACATCATGACCGATCTTTTTGAGATGCACTGCCAGGCCCGTTAGTGGGTTAAGGTGGCCATCCAGGGGCATGGTGGCAAAGAGGATACGTTTAGGAATCATTAGTAGTTGTTTGAATAAAAAGGAGGATTGTTTCGACTGAGGTCTGATGTGAACGATGCAAAAGTAGAATGACTCAACTGAGGGGTCCAGCTCCTGTTAGCTGGAATGGAAAAAAAGGCAGTTCAAGCAGCTTTTGTTGCGGTTTAACTGACGAAACATCCTGACTTGATCAGATGCAGGCAAAGCGTATTATTTAACGGTAGCAAAATCGAATAAATTTCGTATACATTTGACTGTCAACCAATAACAGTAATTCAAGTTCAAAAGCAAGTAGTAATTCATAGACAATACGTATATGAAGGAACGCTTTACTGATCGACGATTTTCTGCACCTCTCTGGTTTCTTTTTCCGGTCGTATTTCTCATTGCCTTTGGCTTTGCCCTGTATACAAATCACGCCTGGGAAGACTGGTACATTACGTTTCGGGCCAGTAAGAATCTGGCAATGGGCAATGGGTTGGTCTTTACGCCGGGGGAGCATTTACACACGTTTACGTCTCCGCTTGGTACACTAATTCCAGCGTTATTGAGCTATCTGGCTGGCCCCGACAATGATGACCTGGTTCTTTGGCTGTTCCGGATTGTAAGTGCCGGTTTACTAGGAATTGCCGCTGTTCTGCTCCTTAAAAGCGCCTTATACGCACTACGTAGTACCCCGGCTATAGTCATGCTGCTGGCGCTTGTAGCGATCGACGCCAAAACGGTCGATTATTCCATCAATGGCATGGAAACCGCGTTTATGGTTTTCTTTCTGGCACTGCTGGTGTGCGCTTTTTACAGTCCGGTTGATCGACCTACCTATTGGCTGGCGGTAGCTATAGCGGGTTTGATGTGGAGCCGACCTGACAGCTTTGTCTATGTTGGGGCTGTTATGGCTGGGCACGTAGTGTTCAATCCAGAAAGCCGGTTGGCCCATACACGAGCAAGTTGGATATCGCTTTTTATACGGGCGGGTTTGCTCGGGTTTGTCTTCTATCTGCCGTGGGTGTTGTGGGCCTGGTGGTATTATGGTACTCCGATTCCCAACACAATTACAGCAAAGGGCTTAGGCAGTTTCGACGTTCTGAGTCTACTGCAGGCATTTTTTTTATTTCCAGTCACATCGTTGTTTTCGATTGATAATAGCCTGCACGCTACGTTTGCGCCCGCTTACATGAGTTTCGGCGGGTGGAATCTGATTATTCCCTTACTGAGCAAAGCGCTAACGTTTATCAGCATTAGTTACTGGCTACTGCCATCTGGTCGATCCGCTGTCCGGTCGTGGTCGTTTGCGGCTTTCCTGGCGCAGTTTTATTTGAGTCATGTTATACCAACGCCGTATCCGTGGTACGTACCCAGCGTTACGTTCCTATGCACCTGGGCACTGTCTTTCGAACTGGATCACCTCACCGATTGGCTGAGTCAAAAACGCCCGGCCCTTTTGCCGATGCTGAAAGGAACAACGGGCGCTATTATCGCCTTTCAACTAGCCGTGTTTTTATGCGTGGCCTATCAGATGCGGCTTCAGCAGCAGCTTATTGAGCTTGATAACCGTAAGGCAATAGGTTTGTGGCTGCGGGATCATGCGAAGCCCGGCAGTACCGTTTTTCTGGAATGCCTGGGGTATATCGGGTTTTATTCCAATCTGAAAATGTACGACTACCCGGGCCTTTCGTCCAAAGAGGTAGTCAATGCCCGCAAAGTGCTGCACTCCAACGATTTTAATAAGTTGGTACCCTATCTGAAGCCAGACTATTTAGTGCTTCGCCCTACTGACGGGGTAAATGCGTCGGTGCTTAGTCATTATCAGGAACTCAAGCGTTTTGACGTCACGGAGCGGGTTCGTTCGATTCCATTTTTACCGGGACGCGGATACCTCCAGTTCGACCAGCTATTCACTGTATACACACGTAAGCCGGAGAGCCAAACGACGCTTACCCTGAATTAGCCCGCCAATACGTTCCTGAAATCTCTCGTTTCAGGTTGCAGCCGTCATTCATTTCTGTTCGCCACTAAGAACCGTTTATAACCATGCTGCTGTCCCCTATTGATTCCGGCCTTCCCGGCTTTTCTACGTCAGACGCCAGTTACAAGGTTTATCGTCAACGCATCCTATTCGTTTGTATCTTTTATTTAGTGGTTGCCAGCTTACTCGCGGTTCTGGTTCGGTATGGCGTTATGGACGAAGATTTTCATCTTACCGCTGGCAAGTCTTTTGTCGATTCCGGGTTGAATCGCACAACTCTGTACAACCATATTCCGCCAACCGGTGTAGCGAGTCATCTATGGTATGCGTTTTGGATGTGGCTGCTGCCAGGAATCAGTTTCGTTGGGCTTCGTCTTATTACCTGCGCGGTGCTGGCATTAGTCGTAGGGCTTACTTATTTTAAGCTCAGAACCCTCTCCACTACGTTGCAGCGACGGTTTCTGGCCGCCAGTTGGTTTACATTTATCAGCCCTTACTTCTTTCTGAGTACCTCCACTGTAATGACCGAAGGACCGGCTCTTCTTTTTGTCTTTGCCGGTCTGCTGCTGCTATTTGTTTCACAGCTTCAGAACTTGTTTCCTTTGTTCCTGGCCAGTCTTTTCCTCGGGTTAGCCACAGTGGCCCGATTTTATTACATTCCGCTGCTGCCCGCTTTGTTTGTTGTTCTAATCCTTTCGGAATGGCAACAGTACGTAGCGAAGGCATCTTTGACGTTCACGGGCAGAAAACTACTTCCCTATCTGTTCATCCTTATCAGTTTGTTGCCGCTGGTTGGTTTAATCGTTTTGTGGGGAGGCTTAACGCCACCGTCGTTCAACAAGTGGTCGCATCTACGGTCGGGGGTTAGTTTTAATGTTTTGCGGCCCGTCTCTACGTCAGCCATTATTGGGGTTTATATTGCTCCTTTCGTACTGCTCAACGTATCGTGGAAGTCCGTGCTGTTCAAACGGACGCTGCTTGCTACGTTGCCGATAGCATTACTGCTGGCCTTATTTCAGGTAAACCTTTTTCATACGTCATCTATTGGCAACGTATTCAGCGGCCCTATCGAACACAGTTTGGCTCATATGCAGGTACGTAGTACGCTTATGCTACGTTTGGGGCTGTTTTTGCTGTATAGTCTGAGTTTTGTGAGTCTGGCGTGTGTCATTCAGCGGATGACGTTAGTCATCCGAGAGCGCGATTTTACGGACAAAGCCCTGATTTATTCCATTACGTTCGTTGGTTTTTTCGTGGCTTCGCAAGCCTTCATTGGCGGAAATCATCCGTTTTACGAGCGTTATCTGATTCACCCCTGGCCTTTTATTGGCTATATACTTGCCGCCATACTACCTGAATTTCTTACTACCCGAACGTACCTGTTTATGGCTATCTATACGATGGTATCCATCGCGATCCTGGCTCGGTGGGGTCTTGATTGACGTGCGTTTTTATTTGCCCATCCACTTTTTAAAATCCGTTGCCCGCTCCCGGCTAACCAGTACTTCGTGCTCGGACGCAGGTTTAAGTGTCAGTTTGAGCTTGTTGTTAAAGTGCGGATGAATTTGCTGCACTGCGCCGATATCGACAATGAACTGACGATTAGCCCGAAAAAACTGTGTCGGATCAAGCATGCTCTCCAGTTCGTCGAGCGTATAATCAATCGAAAATTTCTGGTTGGTTTTGGTTCGAAACAGACTGACACCCTCCTCCGAAAAGAAATAAGCGATATCGCTCACCTCAACCGGCATCCACTGGGTGAGGTGACGTACCAGAAACCGTTTACGATGTTCGGTCGGCTGGAGCTGCTGCCGAAGTTGCTGAACCAATGAATCAAACACAACCCGATCCTGCGTATTGGGTCGATCGAGCAGGCGTTTGTGCTTCGCTAAACTGGCTTCCAGCTCATGGCGCTTGATAGGTTTAAGCAGATAATCGATACTATTGACTTTGAACGCTTTAAGCGCATATTCGTCGTAGGACGTAGTGAAAATAACCGGCGACTCAACCGGCGTCTGTTCAAATATTTCGAAACTTTGTCCGTCGGCCAGTTCAATATCCATCAGAATCAGATCAGGAGCAGGCTGGCTTTTCAGGAAATTTATAGAAGCGCGTACGCTGGCCGTACTGCCAACAATCTGAACCGTCGGGTCTATTTCCTGGAGCAGTTTCGAGAGTTTGCGAACAGCCAGTTCTTCGTCTTCGATCAGGAGAATGTTCATAGGTGGTAAAGGTTAGTGCATCACATCAAGTATCAGACTAATTACTAAAGGTCTTTTAAAGCCATTCATTGCGCAACCCGCAATCTGTTGAAGCGGAACAAACGTACTATGAAGCGTCAATTCAGCCGATCAGAAGACGCGCCTTGATGGATAAACGCAACGCCTAGGCTTACGTAGCGACTGGCCTGGGGACTGAATGCCGCTGGTCAATCTGCTCTTTACTGATTAATGGCAATCGAATAATAAACCAATGGCCGTCATCCCTGATAACGGGCGGAGGCAGATCCAATACGTCGAAGTGAGCGGCTAGTTGAATAAGCCCTCCCTGGCGATTGAAAACGGCAGCTTTTTTCCGCTGAATCGAGTTGCCCACCTCCAGGTAACCATCGTGAGTTGTTCGGATAGAGAGCTGAAGGGGCGAATCAGGCAGCAAACTATTATGACGATGCGCATTTTCCAGTAAATTCTGAAGGGTGAGTGGTGGAAGTAGTCGATTAATGAACCGGTCGTCAATGGCAACATCCCAACGTAGCGCCCCTCCAAATCGAGCATCGAGCAAGTAACGATATGAGGTTAAAAAAGCGACCTCGTCGCCCAGCGCGACGAGTGGATGCTGACCTGCCTGCAGCAAATAGCGATACACGCTCGCCAGCTCGTCGAGAAACAGACCTGCTTTCTGGCGATCTTCCGAAATCAGCGCAGAAAGTGAGGTAAGCGAGTTAAATAAAAAATGCGGATTAACCTGATTTTTAAGACTATCGTACTGGCTCTGTAAACCGGCTTTTTTGACTGACTCGGTTTCCTGAACGGCTTCGCGGTATTTTTGAAGATAATAAATCACTTCATAAATCGATCCAACGAGTAGCGTACAGATAAAACCCGTAATCAGATAAACGATATATACCTGTCGATTTACGGGAATCAGAGCGATGTTCGTTACGTCGGTCAACCAGACAAATACCATCTGAAAGATGGTTGTAAGAACCAGGTAACCAGCAAAGGTGACGAGAACCCGCAAACGGGTTTGCTGAATACGGGCGTAGCGTTGCCGAACAAACATGAGCCACCAGATTACTGCCTCCCACATTAACGCTACGTAGGCCATGCCCAGCAGTGCCCAGCCAAGATAGCGTCGGTAATCGTACTCGTACTCTACCAGATAAAACAAATTCGCCAGCAATACCAGCAGCGGTATGCTAATCCAGCGAAACCATCTATCGTTAGGACGTTTCAAAAGCGATAAAATTAAGGCTCAACAACGGTCAGGCTAAAGATACGTATTTCCAGCCCTTCCCCCGTTTTGGTACGTCGAAAGTACTAGTCGCTGAACGTCAAATCCACCCTGAAGCTGATGAAGTGCTAAAAGTGCTGCCTGAAACGTAGCAAGCGGAATCGGTAGCCCGTTCAACCGGACGTGAGTTACAGGCGGTTCAACGTAGTTTTTTTCCGGTTCAACGGTTTCTGCGCTGGCTCCGGAGCCATTGGCGGTCAATTTTGTTCTGGTCATTGCAAAAGCGGCCTCCCTCTTTTTTAACCCAATCCTCACCATGAAAAAAGTATTGAAAATCACCGGTTATGTATTGTCTGTTTTAGTGCTGTTAGTACTGGGGTTCTGTGGGTACGTAGCTGCGGTTGGTATCCCGAAATATGCCCCGCCCGTCACTCCAAATATCACGGTTGAGCGGAGTGAAGCACGTATCAAACGCGGAGAAGCCATTGCGCAGGTGCAGTGCATGAGTTGCCACGCCAATAACGACAATCGACTGACCGGTAAATTACTGAGTGAAATTCCGGCCGTGTTTGGCACCATTTATTCCAAAAATATTACGCAGGATAAAGAAAAAGGGATTGGCCGGTGGACCGATGGCGAGCTGATGTATTTTCTACGCACCAGTGTCCGGCCCGACGGTTCGTTCGTAGGCATTATGCCGCGTTACACACTTATGTCGGACGAAGATCTCCAATCCGTTATTGCCTGGTTACGCTCCGATCGGCTACCGGTGCAACCCTCGAAAGAAGAAGCCCCTGAACTTGAATACAGTTTCTTCTCGAAGCTTTTGACCAACACGATCATTAAGCCCGGCGACTACCCACAGCAATCCATCCTGATGCCTGACAGTACAGATCAGGTAGCTTTTGGTCGGTATATCGCCGATGGCGTAGCTGATTGTTATAGCTGTCACTCAGGCGATATGCTGGATCAGGATAAACTACATCCCGAACGGTCGAAGGGCTATTATGGCGGAGGCATCAAAATGGGCGGTGAAGGCGGCAAATC
>NZ_JBMDWV010000028.1:0-26877 GCF_048594605.1 Spirosoma sp. | reverse complement strand
AAATCAAACAGAGGTTATTAATTTTTAGTGATGAGCGATAAGTGCTAAACGATGTTACATCGGCTATTCATCGTTTAGCACTTATCGCTCATCGTTCATCACTCCATCACTATGACCACAGGTATGTTGCGCGATGACGCGCTGAAAGGAAAAACGATTATTGTAACCGGGGGCGGCACCGGCCTGGGGAAATCCATTAGCCGGTATCTGCTTCAACTGGGAGCCAACGTAACGATTTGCAGTCGTCGGCAGAACGTCATTGATGAAGCAGCTCAGGAATTAACGAACGAAACCGGAGGGAATGTACTGGCAGTGCCATGTGATGTCCGAAATACGTCGGACATCGAAAACGTTATCGCCCGAACGATTGAAAAATTTGGTAAAGTGGATGGCCTGCTCAACAACTCGGCCGGGAACTTCATCAGCCCGACCGAACGACTTTCCTATAAAGCCTTCGACACGATTGTCGATATAGTTCTGCGAGGTACGTATTACTTTACGCTGGCAATCGGTAAATACTGGATTGAGAACAAAATTCCGGGTGTCGTACTGAATATTTCAACGACATACGCCACAACTGGTTCGGGCTACGTAGTGCCGTCGGCGGTGGCAAAAGGGGGCGCACTAATCATGACCAAATCGCTGGCCGGTGAGTGGGGTAAATACGGTATCCGGCTCAACGCCATCGCACCGGGGCCATTCCCGACAAAAGGTGCGTGGGACCGGCTTTTTCCTGAACCATTAATGAAGATGATGGACCCGACCAGCCGCATTCCGCTTAAGCGGGTTGGCGAACACGGCGAGCTGGCAAATCTGGCAGCTTTTTTACTTTCCGATTACTCTGGCTTTATCACCGGCGAAACCATTACTATTGATGGGGGCGAAGTGCTCATGGCGGGCGAGTTTAGCCATCTGGAAAACGTTACGCCCGATCAGTGGGACATGATCGAACAGTCAATTAAGCAGGCAAATCGGGCAAGCAAAAAAGAATGAAAAGACGTAACAGCAGCGCTTTTTTCGCGGGTTCATTCTTTCGCTGTTTCGCCTTTTTTCGGCACCTTTGCCTCCAGAAAATTGTTCTACTTACGTATCAAAACCTATAAAAATGCCCAACTGGTTTCTCGGAAAAATCCGCTATCAACAGCCCATCGACGATTCGAACGTCGGCAGCCGGAATGAAGAGTTTATCAAGCAAAAAACCGTAACGGAAGCGTATCTGGTGGATGCGGTTAGCTACACTGACGCCGAAACCCGGCTTTATCAGGAAATTGCCGCCAATACGCCCGACTTTGAGATCACCAACATTTCGCGCATGAAACTGGCCGATGTCTTCCACAACGAAGAGGGGGGCGAAACCTGGTTTAAGGTAAAGGCGATGTTCATCACTGACGATGAAAAAACGGGAAAACAAAAGAAAACCCCAAGCGTCATGCTGGTCAATGCCGAAACGCCCAAGCAGGCTTATGAACGTGTTGAAGTGAGTCTGAAAACGGCGCTTGATCCGTTCGAGATTACGGACGTCAACACCACGAAAATCCTTGATATTTTTCCTTATACGGAAGAAGCTGCCCGCAACTTACGGCCACTTAGTGAGCTGGTAAGCCCTGAACCGGAAGCCGCTTAGATAATTAAATCAATTTCTAAATCCGCTGAAGAGGACTTTACTCCTGTATAGAGAAAGCCCTCTTCAGCGGATTTAGAATTTATATGCGCAACGGATAGTGCAGAATCATCCTTCAGTTTTATAGAATTCTGGCCGATTACTCAAACTATTTGCCTTGAATAGCATCAATTACTGATATTTGTGCCATTATGAAACGCACTCTGTTCCGATTGTTCAATTTACTGATGGCCTGCGTCGTGCTGCTGAGCAGTACCGGCTTTGGCCTGATTGAACATACGTGCCAGATGCGGGGCCATAAAACAACCATGGTTGTTGCCTTCAGCGAGGCAAAATCGCAGGGATGCGCTATCGACCAGCAGCCAATGTCATCGCAGCAAACGGTTATCAAAAAAACGGAATGTTGTCAGGATGATCAGCGCTACGAAAATGTTGATGTTTCGTCGTCGCTGAGCCAACTGGTTGCCAAGTTTGTCAAGAGCGTTACTGAAACCGTTGTAGCAGGTTTCGTAGCCGTTTTTTCGTGGCTGATTGAGTTTATTTTTGCGGAAAAATCGGCATCCGTTTCCGCTTTTTCGTCTCCTCCTTCACTGTCTGGGCGTGATATTCTGACGCTCGTTCAAAGTCTCCTGATTTGATACGTTGATTGATGATGCTGACCTGTGTCTTTGCGACATGGGCTTGTTCTTCTATTCATCAAATCAATGTACTCATGCGATTTCTTTTTTTATGGGTGGCACTGGTAACCGTTGGAACTGCCAGCGCTCAATCCGATTCAACAAAAACAACCAACCCGCCAGCCGATTCGCTTGCAGCAAAACCTACCGTTCGAGGAAGCGTTGGCGAAGCGGTTAATGGCAAACATGTTCCTCTTATTGGCGCTACCGTTCTGTGGTTGGGAACTTCAGCAGGAATTGTGACTGATCAGGACGGTAAATTCCAACTGTCTGTTCATCCGACAATAAACCGGCTGGTGGTTAGCTACGTTGGTTACCAACCCGACACGCTCGTAATTGCGAATCCAGCCGCTAACGTAATGGTCATGCTACGTAGTGAACGGACATTGCAGGAAGTGACCGTATTGGGAGCGCCCGGCCAGATTGATCAGGTTAATCCGATTCATACGGAATTCATTACTCAGAAAACATTGGCCAAAGCGGCCTGCTGCAACCTTTCCGAGAGCTTCGAGACGAACGCGTCCGTTAGCGTATCCTATAGCGATGCCGTAACGGGAGCAAAGCAGATTCAGTTTCTGGGACTGGGCGGTCAGTACGTTCAGACCAACGTTGAGAACATACCGACAGTACGTGGGCTGGCTACTACGTTCGGCCTGAATTACATTCCCGGTACCTGGATTACCAGCATCGACATTGGAAAAGGAGCGGGCTCGGTTGTGAACGGCTACGAGTCGATGAGCGGCCAGATGAACGTCGAATTACAAAAACCGGATTCGCCTGATAAACTGTTTCTGAATGGTTATGTCAACAGTTTTGGACGTATCGAAGGCAATGCCAACTGGTCGAAGGAGCTAAACAAAAAATGGAGCGTGGGTGTATTGGGTCACGCCAGTACGCTACGTAGTGAAATGGACCAGAACGGCGACGGCTTCCGGGATCTTCCGCTTTATACACAACTGAATGCTATCAATCGCTATAAATACAGCAGTGAGCGATTTATGGCGCAGGTTGGCGTAAAAGCCTTGTATGAAAATCGCGACGGCGGCCAACTCTCTCGTTTCGGGTCGTCACGTTACAGTTTTGGGAATACTACCAAACGGCTGGAGTTTTTCTCAAAAACGGCGAAGCTGTACCCTGAAAAACCATATAAAGGACTAGGTCTAATTCTAAATGGTGTCCATCACGAACAGACTGCCAATTTTGGATATCGGCCCTATTCTGGCCAGCAGCGGACTATTTACGCAAACCTGATTTATCAGTCAATTATTGGCAATACGAATCACGCTTACAAAGCTGGCGTTAGTTATTTGCTGGATGATTATCGGGAGCAGCTCGGCTTTATTCTGACGAATCGCACAGAGTCGGTGCCTGGCGTTTTTGCTGAATACACCTATACGTATCCTGAGAAACTGACTTTCGTTTTGGGCGGGCGGTTCGATTATCATAATCTGTTTGGCGCTCAATGGACGCCCCGCGCTCATCTTAAATACAATCTTAGTCAGCACGTAACGTTACGGGCTTCAGCCGGACGAGGTTTCCGCACACCAAACGTATTTGCTGAAAACTTTAGCTATCTGGTCAGTTCGCGGGCCGTTATAAATGATGCTGCACTACGTCCTGAAATATCGTGGAACTACGGGTTGAGTTTGACAAACGAGTTTGCGTTGTTCGGCCAGAAAGCCACGTTTGTGCTGGATTATTATCGCACCGATTTTCGGGAACAGCTAATGGTCGACCTGGAGCACCCGCGCGAGCTGCATTTTCATAATCTCTATGGCAAATCGTTTGCCAACAGTTTTCAGGCTGAGTTGAACTATCAGCCTATGAAACGACTGGACGTAAAACTGGCCTACCGGCTCTTCGACGTAAGGCAGAGCATGAGCGTTCCTTCGGGCGATACGTTGCTGTTGCCGCGCATGATGGTTCCCCGCGATCGGGTCCTGCTGAATGTCGCTTATGCGCTTCCGTTCGACAAATGGAAATTCGATGCTACGTTACAATGGAACGGTCCCCGCCGGATTCCGTATCTGCGAGAAGACGCTGATTATGAGCAGCCACCCTACGTTCCTATTACGTATTCGCCGGGATTTTATAACCTGAACGCGCAAGTTAGCCGTGCGTTTCGGAGCGGATG
This sequence comes from Spirosoma sp., assembly GCF_048594605.1. Taxonomy (GTDB): domain Bacteria; phylum Bacteroidota; class Bacteroidia; order Cytophagales; family Spirosomataceae; genus Spirosoma. The sequence goes on along the minus strand of NZ_JBMDWV010000028.1, from coordinate 22,445 downwards.
GGAAGTTTATCTGGGAGGTGAAAACCTGACTGGCTTTCGCCAAAGCAATCCAATTTTTGATGCGTCCAACCCGTTCGGCCCCAACTTCGACGCCGGTACGCAAGTGTGGGGACCCGTTACGGGCCGAATGGTGTACGTAGGCTTCCGATTTAAACCGCAACGCTGAGCCTGGATTTTATTATGACGACACTGATTATCCGAAATATGGTATGCGATCGCTGTAAGCGGGTCGTACGCGAAGAGCTTGAGAAGCTTGGACTCGTATTGAGCCGGGTAGAACTGGGCGAAGTTGATAGTGAGGATATGCCTGCGAACGTATCGCTCGATGAGGTACGGCAGGCATTGCAGCAGAACGGTTTTGATCTGGTTGATGATAAAAAGCAGTCGCTGGTTGAACACATGAAAGTGTTGTTAATCAATGAGGTGCAGCATCTGAAAGGGGAACGGTTGGCGGCTGAGAACTACTCTGCATTTCTGGAGCGAAAACTTGGTTACGAATACTCATATTTGAGTGGCTTGTTTTCGACCAGCGAAGGACAGACACTCGAGAAATACATCATCGCCCTTAAGATCGAGAAAGTAAAAGAATGGCTACGGTATGATGAACTGACCTTGAGCGAAATCGCGTGGCGACTGAACTATAGCAGCGTTCAGCATCTCTCCAACCAGTTCCGACAGAGTACGGGTATGACTCCCGGGCAGTTCAGAAAAGCGACGCAGGTAGAACGACGTAGTCTGGACAGGATTTAAGGACGGGATAATTATGGATACTTGTTTGCCCAGTCACTCAGTGGCAATTGATTTCTGTCCAAAACTATGTAAAAACCCTATCGAGTAAGCGTAGTTATCTGGATAGATCAACGGTGGTCTGCTAAAGAACAACAGTTATGGAAACGACACAACACAACCACACACACGTCGACACTTGTTTTGAATGTGCCGAAGCCTGCGAACGCTGTGCTACAGCTTGTCTGGAAATGCACGATAGCGATAGTAAAGGCCACGACATGACCGCCTGCATCAAGTTTTGCCGCGACTGTGCTGATATCTGCACGCTCTGTGGACGACTGGATGCGCGTGGTTCTGAGTTTTCGCGCGATTTTATGGTCTTATGCGCCGAAGTGTGCGATGCCTGCGCCGAAGAATGTGAAAAACATGCTGATCATCATGCTCACTGCAAAGCTTGCGCCGAAACCTGCCGCAAGTGCGCCGAAGAGTGTCGGTCAATGTCGGCTAATGCCTGAAAATTCTCGAAAATGTCCGAACAGTCAACTTTCGGACATTTTCATAGCTATTTAACAAAGCCGATAATCGTATGCATTCAGTACTTCTCCTTTGGTTTGTCATTGGCTGGCTCATAGGTACCGATCCGGTCGATGCTAAGCAGATTGGTATTGGAATCCACCCAGCTGTCGCTACGGACCCGGTCCGTGGAGCACATGTGGTTTATGGCAAAGGAAACGCTATTTTTTACACCACGTCGCCTGATGGTAACCGGTTTAGTACACCGGTGCAGATCGATAGCCTGGTGGGGCTCCACCTGGGTGCATCACGTGGTCCGCAAATTGCGGCTACGGCCAAATCTGTTGTGATTACGGCCATCGACAAACTTGGTAATGTGTGGGCTTATTCGCTCAACCGCGCTACGGGACAATGGCAACCGAAGGTGCGTGTAACGGACGTACCTGACGTAGCAAAAGAGGGCTTTGTTGCTTTGTCGGCTGGGACTGGGAATGTCTATAACGCCATCTGGCTTGACCTGCGAAAAGATAATCACAATAAAATCGTTGGCGCACGTTCAGCGGACGGTGGACGGACCTGGTCAGCCAATCAGGTGCTGTATCAATCGCCGGATGGTACAGTTTGCGAATGCTGTCAGCCTTCCGTGGTTAGTCAGGGGAAACACGTCTCTATCATGTTTCGTAATTCTCTGGGCGGATCACGGGATATGTATCTGATGCAATCAAAAGATGGTGGTCTTACGTTCGGGAAAGCCGAAAAACTTGGCGAAGGTACCTGGACGATCAAAGCCTGTCCAATGGATGGGGGAGGTCTTTTTGTGGCTAAAGACGGAACGATCACGACGGTCTGGCGACGCGAAAATAAATTGTTTAAAGCCAGGCAGGGCCAGACTGAAACGGAAGTAGGCGAGGGGAAAAATGCCAAAATTGTTTCGACTAAAAAAGGTGACTACGTAGTGTTTCAGCAGGCAGGACAGGTAATGGCTGTGGTTCCCGGTGAGGCCCAGCCTAAAATGATTGCGTCGGGGGGATATCCAAAAGTAGCCTTATTATCAGATGCCAGGATTCTATGTCTGTGGGAGCAGAACGGCGCTGTCTGGGCGCAGATAATTAAGTAATGATTTATACGACAACCTGATGAACAAGCTTATAATTGTCGCGATACTTAGCCTGAACGGATTAGCCTACGGTCAGCACCAGCATCATGAAAGCACATCGACTGTACCGGCTAAAGATAAGCCCAAATCGGATAAGACTAAGCCGATGGACCATTCCATGCATCAGGACATGGGTACGGGCAAACACGACGCTATGGAAAAGCACAGCATGCTGGGGGATGGTGCGATAATGAATTACGGCTTTACGATGGACACTACGATGGGTATGACGCATTCACTCTCGCGTAACCTGTCTATGAATCGTAACGGCTCAGGTACGGCGTGGCACCCAGACAACACGCCCATGTATGCCTACATGGCTATGCCGACAGGAAGTAAATGGAGTTACATGCTGCATTACGCTGTTTATTTGCGCTATACCAGCCAGAATGCTAATAATGTTGATAAGCGCGGCCATGCACAACAGTTTGGTGCCCCTAACTGGGTGATGGGTATGGCACAGCGAAAAGTTGGGAAGCGAGGCTTATTTCAGGCACGAGCCATGCTTTCACTTGATCCGCTGACGGTAAGTAATGGAGGTTATCCGCTGCTGTTTCAAACGGGAGAGAGCTATAAAGGCCAGCCGCTTATCGACAAACAGCATCCACATGACCTGATCTCTGAATTGTCGGTCAGCTACAGTCATGCGTTTAGTAAAGACATCGATTTGTACGGTTATGTCGGCTACCCCGGCGAACCGGCTCTCGGCCCTCCGGCCTTTATGCACCGAATATCAGCCTTCGGTATTCCAGAAGCACCATTAGGGCATCATTGGCAGGATGCTACGCATATTTTGTTCGGTGTTGCTACGGCCGGTTTTCGCTACAAATGGGCAAAACTGGAAGCCTCCTCGTTTACAGGTCGGGAGCCCAACGAAAGCCGTTACAATTTCGACAAACCTCGTTTTGATAGTTACTCGTACCGACTGTCCGTGAATCCGTCGCCTTCGCTGGCTTTGCAGTTCTCGCAGGGATTTATTCATAGCCCCGAAGATTTACATCCTGAAGAAGACGTAACGCGTACAACCGCTTCGATACTCCACAGTAAAGGATTAGGACCCGATCGTTACGTTACGTCGGCTTTCGTGTGGGGACGTAACAGCCATGATGGTGAGGGGGAGAATTCATTTCTGGCTGAGAGTAACCTGCAATGGAACAAAACAGCTTTTTATGGCCGCTACGAGAATGTGAGTAAGTCGCTCGAAGAGCTAAATATTTCTCTTCCAGGGCAATCGGATATGCACCGTAGTTACGTCATAAATTCAATTACGCTGGGAATGAATTATCGCCTTGTGCAAACGTATAATACCGACCTGGTTCTGGGGGCTCAGGTTACCAGCAGTGTGCCGGATACGTTTTTACAGACTTATTACGGTGCAATGCCCATTTCAGGAGAAATTTATCTTCGCATATCGCCCAGTCTGATGACCATGCGTAATATGAACCATTCGGGTCACGGTCAGATGCGGGACATGCATCATTAGCGAAATTTTATGCTGGCACCATTTATACAAAAAAAACGTTATTAATTCACCATAAACCAATTATGTCATGCTACGTAACCTATTCTTAACGGCCCTAACCACGTTTGTACTGCTGGGTAACTCGTTCGCCAACGTATCAACGGGAGACGACAAAGAGAAGGAAGTTAAAATAAAAACATCGGCTATTTGCGGTATGTGCAAGGCACGTATCGAGCGAAACCTGGCGTTTGAAAAGGGCGTAAAAGAAGCCGATCTAGACGTAAAGACGAAAATTGTTACAATTAAATACAACCCGGCGAAAACGGACGTAGCAAAATTAAAAGCGAATATCAGCAAAACCGGTTATGATGCCGACGAAGTCGTTGCCGATCAAGTGGGCTATAACAAATTGCCAAGTTGCTGCAAGAAAGGTGGTAGTATGGATCACCAGTAAAGAGCATTTAACAAAAAAAAGAGGGCTCGAATTCAATTGAATTCGAGCCCTCTTTTTTTTGTTAAATGCTGTGTTTAAGGGCATTCACTAATTAGGTGGCTGCCTGAGCGGCTTTGGGCTCAATGGTATACGTACCAAAGAATTCGTGCGTCACGCCTTCATACAACTGATGCGTTACCGGCCTTAGACAGCGCATCCCGAAGATCCATACCATCGCTTTGTAGCGGATCAATTTCGGCAGCAATAATAGTGACGGAGGGCAGGCCTATCAGATTTACCGAAACCGCAGACCATTCTCTTTATTTTTTGTTGTTGATAAATATGACTTACGAAAATTCGCCTGCGTTTGCCCAAAAACTTGATCAGCAAGATCCGCTACGTCATTTCCGTGATCGCTTTCATGTGCCTCAACGCGCTGGAAAACCGTTGACGTATCTATGCGGAAATTCGCTGGGACTTCAACCAAAAGCGGTGAGAACGGCACTGGATCAGGAGCTTACTACGTGGCAGAATCTGGGTGTAGAAGGCTGGTTTGACCGGACAGAAAGCGCAGAACAACCCTGGCTCGGATACCACAATACCTGTAAGGAAGCGTTGTCGCAACTGGTAGGAGGAGAGCCTTCGGAAGTTTGCCCGATGAATGCGCTGACAGTAAACCTACACCTACTACTCGCTACGTTCTTCCGACCGACAGAAAAGAAGTATAAGATACTGACCATTAAAGGTGATTTCCCATCGGATCAATATGCGCTGGAGACCCACGTAAAGCATCATGGTCTGAACCCTGCCGATACGTTGATTGAGATTGCCCCCCGTTCCAGCAATGGCGAATCCACGCTGGGCGAATCTACGCCGGGACTGATCCATACGACTGACATTCAGCGAGCTATTACCGAAAATGCTGATTCATTGGCTGTAATCTGGATGAGCGGTTTGAACTACTACACAGGACAAGTGTATAACATGGCTGCTATTGCCGAAACCGCCCAACGGCACTGTATTCCTGTTGGTTTTGATCTGGCGCATGCCATTGGCAACGTACCGTTACGTTTGCATGACTGGGGTGTTGATTTCGCTACGTGGTGTTCGTACAAATACCTCAATGGTGGCCCTGGTGCCGTATCAGGCGTGTTTGTTCATCAGAAGCACCACGAACAGAATCTGCTACGTCTGGCAGGCTGGTGGGGTTACCGCGAGGACCGACGCTTTGAGATGGCACCCGGATTTTTGCCTGCGCCTGGTGCCGATGGCTGGCAGGTCAGTACGCCGAATATTCTGGCATTGGCCTCGCACCGAGCTGCTATCACGATTTCGACCGAAGCGGGAATAACGGCTCTCCGACAGAAAAGCGAACAGCTCACGGGTTTTCTGGAGTACGTATTGAGCCCGTTTGAGGAGATTCAGATCCTGACGCCCGACGACCCAAACCAGCGAGGCTGTCAGTTATCCTTATTGGTACGTAAGCGTGGTAAGGAATTGTTCAATTACCTAACCCAGCAGGGTATTATCGGCGATTGGCGCGAACCGGACTGCATCCGGCTGGCTCCTGTTCCTCTATACAATACGTTTGAGGAGGTTTGGCGAGTGGGGGCGATTATAGGGGATTTTTTTAAGAAGCTGGAACGCTGATTGTTTGAAATGTATAACCGTGGAAACCGCAAAAAGCATCCTATTTAGTCAGAATCGGGTTGATTAAACGTAATGTTACGTTTTAAGCCTTCCAGTTTGGTACGCTTCACAGCTGAGCGACGAAAGATTTCCCGGAAAACGTCTTCGGTGATCTCTTCCCAGTCTTGTTTCGTAAATGCAGCTAAATCAGAATGAGGGTGAAAAGCGGGTGTCTGGTGAGGTCTGGCGAACCGATTCCAAGGGCAAACGTCCTGGCAGATGTCGCACCCAAAAACCCAGTTGTTAAATTTGCCGCGTACGTCTTCTGGGATCGCTTCTTTCAGTTCAATTGTAAAATACGAAATGCACTTGCTGCCATCCACTACGTAGGGGTCAACAATCGCTTCGGTCGGGCAGGCGTCGATACAGCGGGTGCAAGTGCCGCAATAATCGGTGATTGGCCCATCGGGTTCCAGTTCGAGATCAAGGATTAGTTCGCCAATGAAGAAGAATGAGCCTATCTCGCGGTTTATCAGATTCGTATGCTTGCCTACCCATCCCAGGCCCGCGCGTTTAGCCCAGGCTTTATCCATTACCGGGGCCGAATCAACGAACGCTCGTCCACCTACCTCACCAATCGTTTCGTGTATGTACGCCAGTAAATCTTTCAGTTTATCTTTAATAACGAAGTGATAATCAGTGCCATACGCATATTTGGATAGCTTATAATCGTCGGCAGCCTCCGGAAGTTTCTGCTCAGGATAGTAATTGAGCAACACCGTAATAACTGATTTCGCGTCGTCTACCAATAGCCGGGGGTCAAGCCGTTTATCGAAATGATTGGCCATGTAGTTCATCTGACCGTGCATTCCGTTTTTCAGCCAGGATTCTAATCGGGGGGCTTCTTCTTCCAGAAAATCCGCCTTTGCCACACCACAAAAATCAAAGCCCAATTCGGTAGCCCTGGCTTTGATCAATTGCGTGTAATGTCGAGCGGGTGCGTGCATAAAATGAGTATTGGAAAATGGAGCCTGCTCATCCTGAACGAATTTGCCATCTTTTTAAATCCTGCCAGGTGTTCAAATCAAAAGAAGCAGCATTTATATAGCCTGTGCATTACCCTATGTTTGGGGAAATTCTGATTCTCAAAATGTGTCAACTTGTCAGGAAATGCGGTTTTGGCCAAGCTTTTGACCATCTTTGTCTATGAATTTCTGGAAGCGAAATAGAAACTCAAGGATGGAAAATAAAGACATTATGGACGAACAATCGTCCACGAATACCCAACAACCTGACAACCTGACCACTGATGAAGCTGTAACGATCAACGGCGGAGAACCCGAAGCAGTTATCGAAGAGAATGCTGCTGACGGCATTGTGGCAGAAACTGCCCCGGCAGACAACAAAGTTGGCAGTGAAATAGCCGAACTCAAAGATAAATATCTCCGTTTATACGCTGATTTTGAGAATTTTCGTCGGCGTACAGCAAAAGAAAAACTTGACCTTATCGGGACTGCAAACGAGGGTTTGCTGAAAGCCCTGATACCAGTTGTTGACGATTTCGAGCGCGCAGTACAGTCTATGGAAAAAACCGACGACGTAGCAGCGGTGAAAGAAGGTGTTTTGCTAATTTATAACAAGCTAGTCAAAACGCTGGAAGGCAAAGGGCTAAAACCGATGGTGTCGAAAGGAGAGCCGTTTGATGCCGATCTGCACGAATCTGTTACGCAGTTTCCTGCCCCCAGCGAAGACCTTAAGGGTAAAGTCATTGACGAAATCGAAAAAGGATATTATCTGAATGACAAAGTCATTCGGTTTGCAAAAGTGATTGTAGGAAGCTAAAAATAATGAGAGAATGAGTGCCTGAGCAGATAGTGTCTATTTTGCTCAATCGCTCATTCTCTCATTAAAAAGATATGGCAACGAAGCGCGATTATTACGAAATTTTGGGCGTTGATAAAAATGTCTCGTCGGAGGAGTTAAAGAAAGCTTATCGCAAGATGGCTATCAAATACCATCCCGATAAGAACCCCGACGATCCCACAGCTGAAGAGAAATTTAAGGAAGCTGCCGAAGCATACGACGTACTGAACGACCCTCAGAAAAAGGCCCGTTATGATCAGTTTGGTCATGCTGGTATGGGTGGAGCGGCCGGTGGTTATGGTGCGGGTGGGCCGTCAATGGAGGATATTTTCAGTCAGTTTGGCGATGTTTTCGGCGACGACTCTCCATTTGGAAGCTTCTTCCGGGGCGCCAACGGCGGTGGTGGACGTCAGCGTGTTCGGCGCGGTTCTGATCTACGCATCAAACTAAAGCTGAATCTGCAGGAAGTAGCTAACGGCGTTGAGAAAAAAATCAAGGTTAAACGGCACGTAACCTGTAATACGTGTGGTGGTAATGGCTCCAAAAATGGCACGGCCGTACAAACGTGTTCAACCTGTCAGGGAACCGGTCAAACCCGCAAAGTAGTAAACACAATGCTTGGTCAGATGGTATCGACCAGCACTTGTCCGACCTGTAATGGTGAGGGTAAGATTGTAACGGATCGTTGCGACGCCTGCTTTGGCGAAGGGCGCGTTTTACAGGAAGACGTTATCCCAATCAAAATTCCGGCTGGTGTAGCCGAGGGTATTCAACTTTCAGTTGGTGGTAAAGGGAACGTACCACCGCGTGGTGGCGTAGCGGGCGATTTACTTATTGTGATCGAAGAGGAAGAAGATGCAGACCTCAAACGCGATGGAAACAACGTCGTATTCGATCTCTACGTCAGCTTTATTGATGCCGCCATCGGTACTAGTGTTGAAGTGCCTACCATTGATGGCAAGGCACGTATCACACTGGACCCCGGTACGCAGAGCGGCAAAATTCTCAGATTGAAAGGCAAAGGGATCAAGGAGTTAAACGGCTATGGCCGAGGTGATGAACTTGTTCATGTCAATGTCTGGACTCCCAAGGCGTTGTCGTCGGAAGAACGTTCGTTGTTGGAGAAGCTACGAAGCTCTCCGAATTTTCAGCCAAAGCCGAACAAGAATGAAAAAGGATTCTTCGACAAAATGAAGGATTTCTTTCACGGATAATTCCTGTCATTAAGGGACGCAAACCGATATATATAAGTGACAAAAAAGTCCCGAAAAGGGGCTTTTTTGTTTCTACACTGTATAACTGTTACGCGGTAGTTAGGTCATTTGGCTTCTATTTGTACTTTATAGCACCTCATGTATAAAGTAACTGGCTTCGTCAGATTTATATAATACAAATTGTTCAGGGCTTTTGTAGCCCAGCGACGACTGGCTCGCCGGAACCATGATTTCCCTATTATAATACAGCCCAATGTAGCCGAATTGAACAAACTTTTTAAGGCACATCGTCGAATGATGATCTTAGAATAGAGCTGTACTCCGTCGGTAGTTGGTGGGAGTGTGCTGATAGTACCGTTTAAATAACTTATTCAGATGACAGACGTCAGAGAAACCGAATTCATCGGCTATCTGAGAGATGGTCATGGTGCTTAGGCTCAGCCTTGCTTCAACCTGTTTGAGTTTGTAGCGGATAATGTATTGCTGTATTGATTCGCCCACCTGTTGCTTAAATAGAGCCCCTAAATGGCTGGCCGAATAGTTAAAAACATCCGCTAGTTTTTCCATACGTAATAAACCCGGCTCCGTTATGTGCTGGTTGATATACGCTACAATACGTTGTATAAACACAGAAGGCGTTGTTGATCGCGCTGATACACTAATCGAATGCTGAGCGAGATGACGGTCCACTAAACTCAAAATCGTCTTCATTAGCGATTCTACAACTGGGTTAGCCAGTAATGGGCAAAGACGCTGCCGTTCCATAACTAAAATTTCGACCAGTAGCAGCAGAGTCCGCTGCTCAGTTGGGTTGGCGATGAGAGTACCTGATAATGGTGCCCTATAAGCCTGAATATGAGGCCACAAATCGACATGCGTTGTCATTAAGCTGGATATATATGGCCCTGTAAACCATAGGCTGTAAACGCTGGTCTTTTGGATATTTTTGAAGCTGTGCTTATCGGCAGGGCCCAGGAAAAATACATCGCCCGTCTGGTACACAAGTTGCTTACCGTTAATAATAAGCTCACCCCTGCCTGTTTGAATAAACACAAGCCTGTAATAAGTAGGCCTTTGAATGGTTGTTGGCCAATGGGAGGTTTCGAGTTGTTCGATATGTAGCGGTTCATGCTGGATAGCGGAATTCATAATGAGTAATGTTTTAAAAGAGATAGGTTCGTTTGCTCCAAGTTTCATTGCGAACAAAATGCCATTATGCCATAATACAGAGTTAAGTGAGTTAATATTTTGAATATCAATATGTTGTGTAAGGTGCTTGCTTTGCGAAAAGACTCCAACACAATGGAGACTCCAATATATTGGAGATCTAGAATGGAGTGGGTGTACGTTGTATCTTTACAGTATAAGTGTGGTTAACTTGATATGGCCCATCCCAGCGAAATGACTCGGCTGCCTTCACTGCTTGTAGTGGAAGATGAGTTTTTGATTGCGCACGACCTTCGGCGTATCCTTATGAAAGCTGGTTATCAAGTTATTGGTCTGGCAGAATCGGTAGATGAAGCCAAAGCAACCGTAGCCGATCAAACGCCGGATATTGTGCTGCTCGACATTTTTCTGGATGGTGATGAAACCGGAATCGATCTGGCCCACTGGCTGAATGAAGAATCGATTCCCTTTGTTTTTCTATCCGCCAACCTGACCGATGGCCTGCTAGAAGCGGCTAAACGTACCCAGCCGTTCGGCTTTCTGACGAAGCCATTTCGGGAGAAAGATGTGCTGACAACGCTGGAAATAGCCCGTTACCGGCATGCGCACAGCGAGGAGGCTAAACTTCGTCAGCAGCAGACGATTCAGATTGCGGTGAACAATGCCATTGTCACGATTCAGGATCGAGAGCAATTATGTCTGGCCATTGCCCGCCAGATCAACCAACTCGTGCCTTTTTCCTTCCTCAACCTACGCATTGGCCTGCCTGATGAATCATCATTTTACTGGTTGATGCTGGAAAAAAACAAGGCTGATACGTTTGGCCGTGTAAATCTGGCTGCCTTGTTACGTAGCGAAGCCGATACGCAATTGTTGGATAAGCTGGACCGGGAAGCACCGGATCGGCTGGGGGAGCAAATGGGCGTATTTACCGGCGAAGCCTTTAACCAACTCTGCGACAGCTACGTAACGGCGCGTTCCTGCCGGGATAATTTTGGGGTTCGCTCGCTGATGCTGTTTCCTATTCAGCTGAAGCGTAACTCCTTGACGACGATTATTTTATCCAGTACGTTGCCAGATGGATTTACCCAGAAAGATTATCAGGCGGTTAGTTTGATTACGCCCCAGATTGCCTTGGCGCTGGATAATCTACTGGCCTATGAGGAACTGGAAGCCCGCCGACAAATAAAAGCCATTGAATTGACGATTGTGAATGCCTTCCGGAATGGACGCGATCTGAGGACAGTTTTAACGCAGGTGGCCAGCAGTATTAACGATCTGATGCCCGTTGATCTGACAGCAGTTTTTCAGGTTGGTCAATCGCCGGAAACCGTTACGTTCGATAGCCTGGTACATAAACAAGCTGGTTCTTTTGTTCCACTAACTGAACAGGATTTATTTCATCAGTATGGGATTCAGCAGGCCGATTGGAAACAAGCCCTTACCGATATGCGCTCTTGGCTGATCAAACCAACGCTTAGTGTGGGCTGCCAGTTTACCGATGGCGCACCTGATAACGTAATGAATGGCCTATACCGGAAACTCGGCTTACAGTCGGCTATATACGTCCCAATTTTTAGTAAAGATCAGCCGATGGCTTCATTGGTGTTGGCTAGTCGGGCGCCGTATGCGTTTACCTATAAGGACCTCAGTACATTACAGGATATCAGCATACAGATGGGACTGGCGCTGGAAAATCTGCTTGCCTTTGAGCAGATCAAAACGCTAAGCGAGCAGCTCGAACTTGAAAAAACATACCTGACCGAAGAAATTAAAACAAGCCATAACTTCGGGGAGATTATCGGGGTCAGTCCTGCTTTGTATACCATTTTTAAAAGCATTGGCCAGGTAGCCCCAACCGATTCGACCGTGCTAATTCTGGGCGAAACCGGAACAGGTAAGGAACTTGTTGCGCGGGCAATCCATAATTTATCGCTCCGCAAAGGCCGGGCGGTTGTCAAAGTAAACTGTGCTGCTTTGCCCGCCCAACTGATTGAGTCCGAATTGTTTGGGCACGAACGGGGTAGCTTTACTGGGGCGACGGAAAAGCGAATCGGTAAGTTTGAGCTGGCCAACGGCAGTACGTTGTTTCTGGACGAAATTGGCGAGTTACCCCTTGAATTACAGGCGAAACTGCTGCGAGCGATTCAGGAAAAAGAGATCGAGCGCCTGGGTGGAAAAGGTCCTATTCAGATTGACACCCGGATAATTGCGGCTACCAACCGGAATTTGCAGCAAGAAGTGGCCAATGGCCGATTCCGTTCCGATCTATATTACCGGCTAGCGGTATTTCCAATTGTGGTTCCGCCCCTCCGTGAGCGCCCCGACGATATTCGCCCGCTGGCGATGCATTTTCTCCAACGTATCAGCAAAAAACTGGGCAAGCCACTAACCAGCATCGCTAATACCTCGCTTCAGCAATTGTTTACGTATCCCTGGCCGGGCAATATTCGAGAACTGGAACATGTATTGGAGCGAGCGGCCATTCTATCATCAACGACTACCCTGGAACTGGCCGAACCCCTGCGAGCCAGTCCGTTTTTTAGTTCAGCGATTGTAACCAGTCAGTTGTCAGAGGAGGTGCAACCCATTGACGAAACCATGCGGGCGGCTATTCTGGCCGCTCTGGCCAAATCAGGAAACCGGATTCGGGGTAGCGGTGGGGCGGCTGAATTGCTCAATCTAAAACCGACAACGCTGGAAGCCCGGATGAAAAAGCTGAATATCAGCGCGCATCAGAGAAACACGACATTCTGAGCACGCAGGGTTTAAGCTGAAGATCATTAGACAGAAGCTCTTCTATACCGAACAATCATTGATTTATACCGTTAGCCCTCGTTATCAGCTGGTAAATTTGCGATGCACCACTGAGCTAACTACTACTTGTTTTCAATCCGGATGCATCCACTGGAAACCGTTATTTTACTACTCATTTTTGTAATAGGGCTGGCGCTATTGGCTCGCCGGTTCCATCTGGTTTTCCCGATCCTGCTGACCGTTGGTGGGTTATGTATTGGCTTTATCCCTGGCTTACCCAGTGTGTCCTTAGATCCATCAATCGTGCTGCTGGTGTTTCTTCCACCGGTGCTGTACAGTGCCGCCTGGTATACCAACTGGAGCGACTTTCGCCGAAATCTAGAGCCTATCGTAGTATTAGCGTTAGCCCTGGTGCTGGTTACCAGCGTGGGTATAGCGTTGGTGGCTCATGCCCTTATTCCAGGTTTTACGCTGTCGATGGGGCTGTTACTCGGAGCCATCGTCTCGCCCTCCGATGCCGTAGCGGCCACGGCGGTGATGAAGACACTCGCTGTTCCCCGGCGAATTATGATTATTCTGGAAGGCGAAAGTCTGGTCAATGACGCGACGGCTCTGGTGCTTTTCCAATTGGCGTTGGCGACTATGGGCACGGGCGCTTTTTCGCTCGGCGATTCGCTACTACATTTTCTTGTATTGGCCGGGGGCGGGGTAGGTGTTGGCTTCGCTGTCGGTTATGCGTCGTTCTGCCTGCACAAATACGGTCGGCTTGAACCCACTCTGGAAACGGTATTAACGTTTGTGACGGCTTATTCGGCATACCTGGCTGCCGAAAAACTCCACCTCAGCGGTGTGCTGAGCGTTGTCACAACGGGACTTCTCATCGGTCACAAGCAATCACGGGTACATAGTCCGGTAGTACGGATGCAGGCAGTTGCCGTCTGGGACTTTGTTATCGTCTTGCTCAACGGCCTGATTTTCATTTTGATTGGCTTACAATTACCTCATGTAGTAACCGCGATCAAAGGGCAGTCATTAAGTCAACTAGTTGGCTTTGGTGTACTTGTTAGTGTAACGGCGGTTCTAATTCGCTTTCTGTTCATCTTTCTGGCCGATACCATTTCGAATCAGTTCCGCCAGCTTATCCACCTGCTGCCGGTGTTTCCTTCACGTAAGCATACAACCCTGCTGGCTTATGTTAGCATGCGGGGGATTGTGTCGCTGGCGGCTGCGCGAGCTATCCCGGAGCAATTACCCAATGGGCGTCCGTGTCCGGGTCGAAACCTGATTTTGTTCATTACGTTCTGCGTAATTCTGTTTACTTTGGTTGGGCAGGGGATAGCGCTTCCAGCGGTAATTCGGGTATTACAATTTGGTCAGCAGCCTACCGATTACCTCTCCCGACACGAAATCCGCCAACGGTTGTCGAAGCGAGCTTTGGTAGAAGTGAACCAGGTTGTCCGTCGCGATGGCCTTACGGGAAATGTAGTACAGGAAATCATTGACCGCCATCAGGCTCAGCTTAATGAACTGGAACAGGGTGTATCGACTACGTCGCTTAATCAACATAAGTTGGGTCAAAAACTGATGCGGACCGCAATTCAATCGCAACGTGACGAATTGTTAGCACTACGGGATAACCAACAAATTGATATTGAACTATTTCATGAGTTGGAGAACGAACTGGATCGGGAAGAAATCCAACTCCAAAATACCGATGTGTAAGCAGGTGGTCAAAAGGACTTAGGGAGGTTTCTTTCCGTTCTTTTAACCGGACTGAATTCCAGCCAGATTTGTAACCCTTCGTTCTGGCTAATCTGTAGTTTACCACCAATTTGTTGACTAAGCCCCCGAATCATCGTTAAGCCCAACGTAGCACTATTTTCAACATGCAAGCCGTCTGGCAGCCCAACCCCATCGTCGCTGATGACCAATCGACAAAGCTGGTCATTAAGCGGCTGAAGCTTGATTTGAATCGTACCGAAATGATGCGTTGAACCGGCTTTTTGGGGAAAAGCGTACTTAAGCGCATTCGTGAAAGCTTCGTTGATAATCAACCCGATGGGAGTGGCCATAGTAACATCAAGTTGTATCGGAGCTAACTCTAAAACAATTCGTACCGAATTGGGCGGACTGAACGATTCCTTTAGGTAGTCAACGATCTCTTCGATAAACTCGGCCATATTGACCTGATCCAGCTTATCGGACTGATACAACTTCTGATGAATCAGGGCCATAGCCTGTACCCGGTTCTGACTGTCCTTAATAGCCGTCAGCGCCGTCGAATCGTCCAGAAAATCAGATTGGGCGTTGAGTAAGCTGGTTATCACCTGCAAATTGTTTTTCACCCGGTGGTGAATCTCCCGCAGCATCCATTCTTTTTCGTCCAGTAGCCTTTCTTTTTCGCCCAGCACCTGTTCCAGCGAGCTATTTTTCTGGTTAATTTCCGCTTGTTTTGCCTCTAAAAGCTGATTACTTCGCTTTTTGAGTCGATACTGATTATAGCTAACGCCCAGCAAGCCGGCTAACAGAATCGCTCCGGCAATGAATCCGTTGCGCGTCGTTTTTTCGTGCGCCAGTTCGATTTGCTGGAGACTACTTTGTTTGCGGAGTAACGCAATGTCCTGCTCTTTCTGTCGCGTATCGTAGTTGATTTGGAGGCTGGTAATCTGCTTACTTTTCGTCTCATTAAACAGCGAATCATTCAGGGCTTTGTGCATTCGAAAATGACGAATAGCCTCCACGTACTTCCCCTGCGCCGAATCCACCTTAAATAAAAGCAGATGAATGTCTTTAATGGTCGACAGCGAGTTTTTCTGCGGAAAAAAACTAAGCGCTTTTTCTAAATGAAAGCCCG
The DNA here is from genome assembly GCF_048594605.1 of Spirosoma sp. GTDB lineage: Bacteria > Bacteroidota > Bacteroidia > Cytophagales > Spirosomataceae > Spirosoma. Next base: position 6,668 of record NZ_JBMDWV010000028.1, on the reverse strand, counting down.
CTTTCCTGAAGTCTTTCTGCTCAAAATAAAAGGTGCCGATATCCTGTTCGGCCTGCTGGGAGGCTTCAAAATCTAGACCATTTTTGGCATACCAGGTCAGCGTTTCTTTATAATACTGTTCGGCCAAACGTGGGTTATGCAACGCATCGTAACAGTACGCTAAATTCTGGGCAACGCAGGCTTTTTGAATGACGGTATTGGTCGGAATTTCCTGAACCAGTTTTTCGATTAACCGAAGCGCTTCTCTCGGTTTTTTCTGCGCAATCAAGTCTTTCGCAATAAAGCCCGCAGTATTAAACAGCGCAAAGTTGGGCAACTTTTCCTGCCGCCACTTGGCGAGTGATTTTTTAAACCATTCAATGGCCTTCCGGTGGTTACCGGTCTCATCATAAATCCGCCCCAGGTCGCCGTAGAAGGCTGCGGCCGAAATCGTATCCCCTGTTTTATGCATACTGTCAATGCACAGCAAAGCGTAACGCAGCCCTTTTGCGTAATCACCTTTCAACGTACCGACGCTGGACAAGGAATTATACGTGTAATGCAGATTGGGATAGCGAATTGATTTATAACGCTTTACTACGTGCAGCAACGTTGCTTCGGCGCTATCTAATTTTCCTGCGTATAGGTACGTATCTCCGATTTCTTTTAGGGCGAGAATCTCTTTCTCTGGCTTACGTAGTGATTTATAAATAGCGGCTGCCTGACGAAAATTAGCAAAGACAGGTCGGTAGTCTGAATCAACATTTCTTAACCAGACACCCAGCCGGAAGCGGGTATTCGCTTCACCCATCCGATCGCCTTTCTGCTGACAATCACGAATTAACTGCGCAAACCGCGCTCGCCCAAGTTGATTATTACCGCCTTCCATATCGGCAATTACCAGCATACTTTCGGCATCGTGTTGCCAGGTGACCAGATGCAGGGAATCACTTAACTTTTTGGCCTGGAGCAAATACGTTCGGCCGCTGTCTAAATCGATTTTGGACTCACCCGGTTTGTAAATGTGAAACTTGCCCAGTTCGAGTAAAATAGGGAGTCTGTTTTCATTGGGTTGGCTGGTTCGTAATTGATCGAGTAAACGGTTAACCTGCTGCCGGTTTATCGGTTGCCCATCGGCTAATACGGTTTGTAGGCCTATGGCCAACAAAAGAATTAGTCGCTTAACGGGGCAAGCACGCACCAGGCTGGTTAACCATCGGTCAATGAACCTATTTCTCCCTGGCGGCATAGTCCTTTCTAGTTTTATAGAAACACGCCTAACGGTAGACTGCCCGCGCAAATCGGCGGAATAGGGACGTGTTATACAAATATAGGCTTACCCCTGTTTTTTATAAGCCAGCCCAGGTGGTTCATTCAGGGTGTATACAGCCATTTGGCTACTAACCGAACGTAGCGGGGCATGATCACAAACGTCATTAGCGCAACAATGATCGAACTCGTTAGGAAACTTTTAAGCAATGGAATAGACAGAAAAGGCACTTCCTGAACCGCAGGAGCGAGCAGTTGCGGAATGAAGTAGGAGAGTGGAAAAATAGCGGATAGCGTCACTAAAAATTGCTTGTAAGGCGGGGCCTTCTTTGGGCTCTGTGGGGGAGTAAACCAGAACTCAAGCCCAGTCTTTATGTCAATTTTTTCATCTTCGTTCAACATGGGCCGTACTTTTTCGATCATACGCTTTCGATTGGAAGAGTCAAGCCAGTTACGGAGATTTACTTCCGAATCAAAGTGAAGAACAATAGTATACTCGTCACTTTGTCCGTGTGGTCTGATTACGTTTACACCTCGATGACCGGCTGCCTGCTGGGCGAGTGGTACAATTTCAGTTAGCCAGTTCTCATACGCCTGGATCTGCTGCCTTAAGGGGCGCTGAACGATGATGGTCGTAACGGCGCTATCAGCTTTGATGATCATACCCGCTGTCATACTACGCGTTGTTTATGGCTCAATTTGCCAAACTGCGTCATAATATAGGTCACTCACTCAATTAGTTCGTTTTCAACTGGGGTAATCTTTGCTCAATTTTTGCCCGCGAGGCTTCGTATTGCTTCGGTAGTTTTAGGCTGTTTCCTAATTCGGCCAGCGTTTCGTCGATTGTAAAGCCAGGGTTATCAGTTGCAATTTCGAACAGCACACCACCGGGTTCGCGGAAGTAGAGTGAGAAAAAATAATCGCGGTTGATTTTGGGAGTAATCTGTAAGCCGCTGTTCAGAATCTTTTCCCGAAATTCCATCTGGATGGCATCGTTGGCGACCCGAAACGCTACGTGGTGGTTCGTCCCGGCAGCGTTACGTCCCAGTTTGCCATTGGGCTCTTCCAGCAAATCGACAATCGATGCGTTGGGCACGGCATCCGTTTGAAACCGGTAGCGATTGCCTTCCTGCGCCAGTAGTCGGTAACCAAAAATGTCGGTTAATACGTTCGCGGTATCCTCTATTTTTTGCAACGTCAACGTAACACTGTGAAAACCCTGCGTGGCCATGTCCTGCTTAATGTCTTCCGTTTCCCAGCCTGAGCGGTCGTCAGGTTGTCCAGCAACGATGAGTGAGAGCGCAAGCCCGTCAGGATCTGTGAAAGGCAGATAGGTTTCGCCAAATCGCTCAGCCTGTTCGCCTACCGCCACTCCATACTCCCGAAAGCGACCGGCCCAGTTATCCAGGCTCCTCTGAGGAACGTCATACCCAATCTCAGTAGCCATACCCACACCGTTTCGACCGGGACCAATGCCTTCCCAGGGAAAAAAAGTTAGAATAGTACCGGGCGTACCTGTTTCGTTACCGTAGTAAAAATGATAGGTGTTCGGGTCATCGAAATTGACTGTCTTCTTTACCATGCGTAAGCCCAGCACATGGGTGTAAAAATCGTAGTTACGCTGAGCGTTGTTGGCAATGGCGGTAATGTGATGTAACCCTAAGATGGAATCGTTCATCATAAAAAATGAGTCTGTAAAGTGAATGATGGATAACGTTTTTGTCACCCCCTCGTTAGCGGGGATGACAAAAAAATCTACCAGTTTCCCTTCTGGAATGCAGGTTAAGACTCCGATTGAATAAAGGCCAGTAAATCAGCGTTGATGGTGGCCGCTTCCGTGGTTGGCATTCCATGAGGAAATCCAGGATACGTAATCAGACGGCCATTTTTCAGGAGCTTGATGGCTTTTCGAGCCGTAATATCAATAGGCACAATCTGGTCATCTTCGCCGTGCAGGACCAGAACCGGTACGTCTATATTCTTGAGATCTTCCGTAAAATCAGTTTCAGAAAACGCTTTGATACCGTAATAATGCGCATTGATACCGCCCATCATGCCCTGACGCCACCAGTTATCCCGCACACCCTGTAGGGGAGTTGCACCAGGCCGGTTGTAGCCGTAGAAAGGCAGGGTGAACTCGTGGAAATATTGCGGACGCTTGGTAGCTGTGCCTTCACGAATTTCGTCGAACACCGACATCGGCACCCCGTCTGGATTGGCTTCTGTTTGTACCATCAACGGCGTAACCGCACTGATAAGCACCGCTTTGGTAACCCGTCCCTGTCCGTATTTCGCTACGTAGCGGGCCACTTCGCCACCACCCGTGGAATGCCCGATATGAATAGCATCTTTTAAGTCTAGAAACTCAACTAATTCGGCGGCATCAGCAGCATACGTATCGATGTCGTGTCCGTCTGTTACCTGGGATGAGCGTCCGTGCCCCCGCCGATCGTGGGCTACTACGCGATACCCCTGTTTCAGGAAGAACATCATCTGAGCATCCCAGTCGTCGCAGGATAATGGCCAGCCATGATGGAAGACCACGGGCTGGCCGGTTCCCCAATCTTTATAAAAAATCTCGGTACCATCTTTAACTTTTAACGTAGGCATAGTTTTGGGATTATAAGAGTTAAACCATATCGAAGAAAGCTGAATCTATTGGATTTCTCAAGTCAAAGTTGGCGGGAAGTAGTCTGACAATAACGGTACGAATCGCGGGGAATGCGGTAAAAATCGGGGTTTTTCTGAACGGTTTTGGTCGCTGCTATAACAAGTTCAGTTAATGACAATAATCAACCATTGTTTGAAAGATAACAAATGAACTAATTTATACAAATAGGCGGATTTAGCTAAAGGCCAGATGAGCCGGATGAAGTAACAGTTTTATTATAGCGGAACGTACACCTGCCACTAGCGTAGTGAGATCATCGATCCTATCCTGTAAAAACTACTGGGTTCACAGCTTTCCTCATTCCAGAAAGCGGGTAAGCTTTGACCAAGTATTCACCGCGTCATCAGGTACCGCCAGGGTAAACGGGAAGAACTTGGTCAACTTCTGGTACTTGGCTCGCGGCTTATTCATTAACGATTCGACTAAGGTCAGAGCAGGGGAGAAGATAGTACAGATCAAGTGCAGGTAACAAGGATTACCAACTTGGTAACCTGTCTTACCATCCTCATCCGCCTGCTGGGGGAACTTTGTTCTGCGGAAACAACGAATCGGAACAGCGTCTCTGCCAAACCCTGATAAACCTTCCTCCAGTAAACCATAACGCACTCCTCTGTCATGCAACGACGAAATTTCCTTACCCTCAGCGCCCTAACCGTAGGCAGCGCTACGTTCGCCCGAAATAACGCCGACCAAAAACGCGTCGGGGTTGTGGAGGAGCAATACCCCATCGGCGACTTCATCTTACAACGGATGGATAAAAACCAGCTACAGGTGGTGCATAAGCAGCTGCCTGGCCGAATACTCTGGCAGAGCGCAGCTGATGGTAATTTTATTATCGCCGAGAAAGCTACTGCCAGTGTTGAGTCTTTCGGTGAACCAGAAGGTTCGTTTACGATCACCGACAAGGTGCAGGCTACGTACGACAGGCCGAGTATTGATCAGATTGTGGTGAGCGGAAATAAGACTATCGTATCGGGAAAACTGGCGGCCAGAACAGGAAGTATTGGCTATACCGTCAGCTTCAATCAGGTTGCTTCGGCTCAGTTGCAGTTTGAAGTCAAAACGGATAATATGGCGAAAGGGGTTAACCGGATTCGGCTACGACTGGCCTCCTCAGCCGACGAAAACTTTTTCGGCTTTGGGCATCAGCTTACCTTTTTCAACCAGAAACATAACAAGCTACCAATTTTGGTGCAGGAACATGGCGTTGGCCGGGGGCGCTCTATAGTTACGGAGATAATTGACGCAGAAGCCAAGAGGGGTGGTCGAAATCCCTACGTAACAGAGGCACCGGCACCCCACTACATTACCAGTAAACTTCAGTCCCTTTGTCTGGAAAATACCGAATACAGCGAGTTCGATATGAAGCATGCGACGTATACCGACATCAAGCTCTGGTCGGGGGTAATGACTGGCCGGATTCTGTTTGGTGCAACTCCCCTCGATCTGATTGAAACGTACACGGCGTATTGCGGCCGTATGCGCGCTTTACCCGACTGGGTACATCAGGGCGTTATTGTCTCGGTGCAGGGTGGCTCGCTGGTCGTACAGGAAAAACTGGATAAACTGCGTAAGGCCCAGGTTCCCATGGCCGGATTATGGATTCAGGACTGGTGTGGCGTTCGGCTTTCCGACACCGGTAGCCAGCTCTGGTGGAACTGGGTACTGGATGATTCAGAAACCTCAACCGGCTATTTCGAATGGCGAAAACTAGTAGCCGAACTGGAGAACCAGGGAGCCCGGATGTTGATTTACATCAACCCGTTCCTAAGCATTGATGCGGGAGATGATCCCAGCCGCCCCCGCAACTCGTTATATCTGTATGGTAAAGAGCGCGGATACCTGGTAAATGACCCTAAGAAGAATGGCGAACCATACCAGATTAAAAATACCAATTTCTATGCCGCTATGGTTGACTTGAGTAATCCACAGGCAAAGGATTGGATGAAAAGTATCATCAAAAATAATATGATCAGTAAAGATGGGAATGGGGCTGGAGCCAGCGGCTGGATGGCTGATTTTGGGGAAGCCCTGCCCTTCACGAGCGAGTTATATGGCGATGCGGACCCCTACGTCTGGCACAACCATTACACCGAGCAGTGGGCCCAGCTTAACCGGGAGGCCATTCGGGAGGCAGGTCGCGAAGATGACATCTTGTTTTTCAATCGTTCGGGCTTTACCCACAGTCCGGGCTACTCCACCTTATTCTGGTTGGGCGATCAGTTGCAGTCCTGGGATGAATACGACGGCATCAAAACGGCAGTAGTGGGTATGCTTTCGGGCGGGATGTCGGGCTTTAGTCTGATTCACAGCGATACAGGGGGCTACGTATCGCTAAAGATACCACCCAACCTAACGCGTAACTGCGATATTCCCATCATCTACCGTACTGATGAACTGTTTCAGCGGTGGATGGAACTGTCGGCGTTCACTGCCGTTTTTCGCACGCACGAGGGCTACGATCCGAAGGTGGCCGCTCAGTTTAATAGCAGTCAGGCAAATACGGAGCATCTGGCCCGCTTCGGAAAGGTGTATAAGGGACTCGCTACGTATCGGAAACAGGTGGTTGCGGAGGCTACGCTAAAAGGATATCCGGTGGCCCGACACTTATTCCTACATTACCCCGACGATCACAACACCTACGCGCTACGTTACCAATACCTGCTGGGCCGCGATCTGCTCGTAGCACCAGTGCTGGACAAAGGCGCTACGTCGGTCGAGGTATATTTTCCGGTGGGCGACGAATGGG
>NZ_JBMDWV010000279.1:0-4427 GCF_048594605.1 Spirosoma sp. | reverse complement strand
CCGTTCGCCAGCCACAACGAACGCATGGCTACTGAGGCATCGCCCGCACCACGTAAACAGCCGCTCAAGGTGTAGAGCAGGATAATTGCCGGTGAGCTGGCAAATATCATCCGGGTAAAATTGGCTCCGTTGGCAATCAGCCGTTCGTCGCCACCCATCAGGCGCAGAATGTCTTCGGCAAACAGAAAACCCGGTACACCCATGAACACGGCCAGAACAAGCGACAAAAGAATCACCTGGCCTACCGTTCGACTGGCTTCCCGATGGTTATCTTCTCCCACGCGCCGGGAAACCAAAGCTGTGGATGCCGTACTCAGGCCGATCGCAATGGAATAGACGATTGTTAAGACAGATTCTGTTAAACCCACCGTAGCAATAGCCTGTGTACCGATTTTAGCCACGAAAAACACGTCGACAACAGCAAACAGGGATTCCATCACCATCTCCAGAATCATCGGTACGGATAGCAGGAAAATGGCCCGGTTGATACTGCCAGACGTAAAATTAGTTTCTGAACCGCGCAATGCGGCCAGGAATAACCGAATGAATTTGGTCATTGGATGAAAAAGACTATGCCGCAGCCTAATGGCTACTGACGGTGTGAATCAGATAAAAAAGAAAGCGACCACCAGAATGGGTGGCAAAGCAATTAAGAGAAGAAGAAAAACCACGTGGGTTTTTGAGCGAGGAACTTCATGGGCTTTTATGGACCGCCAGCGCGGACGCCTTTATAAATGCAAACCTACAGTTTTATTTTCTAAATCACCAAATCCGTTTGAGTAAACGGCGAACAAATCATAAACTATCTAAAAGAAAGCGCGTTACGTAGATAGTGTAGAATGGATTGTGGACCACGTATAAGGCCGTTTGGTACGGTATAACACCGTTCATTTTACAGCATTCATTCCGCATTATCTATGACGAATACGCCACATCCTTCGCTAAGTGCTATAAATGACTTCCTGAGCAATGAGTTCGTTACCAGCCGATATCCTGATTCAGAGCAGGGCGGTATTTATTATCCGTCTGAGCGACCTGTTCGGCGAATAGGTTTATCGCTAGATCCCTTTTATAACTTACCCGCCTGGATTGATGAGAATCAGCTGGATGCGCTCTGGCTCCACCGTCCCTGGCAACTTGATCTGGGAAAACTGCCCTTGGGCATTGGGATTCTGGCCCATCACCTGCCGTTTGATGAAACATTAACGATAGGGTATAATGAACGGCTGGCGAAGCAGCTCGGAGCAACAGGTGCGCTTATGCCACTCGGTTACAAGCAGGGAATGAATGGAGCAGGGGAAATACTGCCTGAGCGACCAATTGGAATGGTTATCGACGTAAGTCCGGAACAGGAATTTGATGTTCTCCTCGACGCAATTAAAACGCTTTTCGGGGGCTATGACCGAGCGGAAGCGGGTCTGGGCTTGTCGGGCTGGCAGGCGGATAGTCGTCGAATTGCAATAGTGGGGGCTATGAACGATACACTTATCCGGGAATCTGCCGAAAAGGGAGCGCATTTATACGTAACGGGAGCGTATCGTAAACCCGCTCAGCAAGCCGTAAACGAAACAGGCATTGCCGTTGTAGCGGTTGGGCATAATCGGGTTGAAGAGTGGGGCCTGCAAGCACTAGCCGATCTGCTATGTGAGCGTTGGCCGATCGAATGCGTACTGCATCATCAACCGATCAAAGCATAAACTTACGGAATGGTACGTGGATCATCAGCAATGCGCGTGTTGTCATAATAGGTATCCATTTCAGCCATATCCTCTTCTGAGATACTGAAGTTGAGTATGTCGAAATTCTCATAAATCCGGTCGCGGTGTACAGATTTGGGAATGGTAACAACACCGTGTTGCATTGACCACCGAACCAGCATCTGATACGTCGATTTGCTGTACTTTTCAGACAGTGCCATCAGCCTGGGCTCGGTTCGTTTCAGACCACGTACCAACGGCGCATAGCCCTGAAGCTGGATCGATTTGGCGCGACAATAATTGACAACGTCGGGAAGGTAGCAATATGGGCTAAACTCAATCTGGTTAACAGCGGGTTTGATTTCTGCTTCGGTCAGAAGCTCGTCTATGTGAGCTGGATAATGGTTGGAAAGGCCGATAGCGCGTGCCCGCCCATCCCGATATATTTTTTCGAGTGCTTTCCAGGTTTCGTGCCGAAACTGCTTTACAGGCCAGTGAATTAAATACAAATCGATAGTATCGAGTCGAAGCCGCTCCAAACTCCGGTTAAAAGCACGTAACGTTCGATTATAGCCCTGGTCGTCGTTCCAGACTTTGGTTGTTATAAAAATATCACTTCGGGGAATACCACTGGCGCGTACTGCATCGCCTACTTCGCGCTCGTTTCCGTAAGCGGCCGCCGTATCGATCAGACGACAGCCCGCTTCGAGAGCCCACTCAATAGCCTGTTGTACTTCAGTGTGATGGTTTGGTGCATATACACCTAGCCCCAGGAGAGGCATTTCAACACCATTGTTAAGCTTAGTAGATGGTATATCCATGCAATAGGTAATACGTTTACTAAAAAAAGCGCAGAATCGGTGAATTTGTTTAAAACCGATTCATTGGAAAATAGTACCAATGCATTGATTGGCTTTAACACAGTCTTATATCAATGAACCAGGCTAATCAGAGGTTTTGTACTTGGCTGTATTTTAATGCATTTTTAATAAAATTCGTCCGTTAATTTAGATTGAGACGTAACGTAATGACTTCGCTAGTAAGGGTTTATAATTGAGATGTATGTTAATCATTTAGACCATTCGATATATATTTAATTTAATTTTAATTTCTATAAATCCATTTACAGATTGTAGCCGTATAGCCCTGATAGTAAGCTTTTCGATTCACTTATTAACATCTCTACAAACAGACTATTGGCCATGCGTTACAATCAAAAACTCCGCCTATTTGTCGGGCTAATGACCGTCAGCTCGTTATTGACGCTTGAATCCTGTCGGGAACCTGAGGTACAGCTCAACCAGCCATCTGGCACCGCTAACGCACGGCTTTCGGCCGAGTCAATGGTTTATGTATTAACGGATAACAATCAATTAATTAAAGTAAGCACACAGAATCCGTCGACGGCCTTAGAAACAATCGCCATCAAAGGTGTTCAGAATAGCGAACGGTTGGTCGGGATCGACTTTCGACCCGCTACCGGACAGTTGTATGGCATTAGCAATGGCAGTCGGCTGTATATGATCAATCTGGCTAATGGGGTTGCAACAGCACTTGGAACGGGCGCTATCTCTCCGGCTATCAATGGCGACGTAGTTGGTTTCGACTTCAACCCAACCGTTGATCGGATTCGGTTGGTAACAAACCGAGGACAAAACCTGCGTCTGAATCCAGAAACGGGTACGACTGCAGCTACTGATGGAAATCTGAATGGTGTTGCTGGCGGAGTGGCGGTTTCGGGTGTTGCCTATACCAACAATCGATCGGGTGTTACGACAACAACCTTGTACGACATTGACCCTATCACAGATAAATTGTATCGGCAGGACCCGCCTAATGCTGGTACACTGGTAGAAGTAGGTTCGCTTGGTATTGATATTGCAGGTACAGGTAGTTTCGATATTGCGCCAAATGGCGATGCAGTGGCCGTGTTGATCAACAATAATATGCAGGGCTTTTATGAGATCAATCTGAGTACAGGGCGTGCCGAACGACTAGGGAATTTACCTACGACTGCATCAATTGTAGGACTGGCTATCCCCACTGATCCAGTTGCTTACACGGCTGATGGATTGAATAATCTGATCATTTTTAATCCGATGGCACCCGCGCCTATTTCAAAGGCCATTACGGGTTTGCAACCAGGGGAATCGATTTTCGGACTTGATTTCCGGCCTGCTAATGGACAGTTATACGCTTTAGGCAGCATGAACCGGATTTATACGATTAATACGTCGAACGGAGCTGCTACGTTGGTTGGATCAGGACCATTCAGTCCGTCGCTGGCTGGTAATGATGTTGGTTTTGATTTCAATCCAACGGTCGACCGTATTCGGTTAGTAACAAACAGTGGTCAGGATTTACGGTTGAATCCAAACGACGGAACGGTGGCGGCTATAGATGGTGCCCTGAATCCGGGTTCACCCAACGTAACGGCCGTTGCTTATACCAACAACTTCGCCGGATCGACGTCGACTACCCTTTATGATATAGATACCCGGACGAACAATGCCATGCTGGTCATCCAGAGTCCGCCAAACAATGGTACGCTGGCACCCGTAGGCGCTACGGGCATCAGTGCTGAAGGAGGTAACGGGTTTGATATTGGTGGTACCAGCAATATAGGTTATGCCTTGATGCGGTCGAACGGTTCTACGAATATCTACGCTGTCAATCTCAGCTCAGGCGCTGTCACGCTGATGTCGAGCCTGCCCGGCAACCCAAGTGTGC
>NZ_JBMDWV010000278.1:0-2000 GCF_048594605.1 Spirosoma sp. | reverse complement strand
TGAGATCCCTCATTCTTCGGGATGACAAGAACACATTCATTTTTAACAGAATCACCAGCCAAAATAAAAACCTCGGGCAGCTTCTCCGCCACAACATAATTGCGCCCTGTGGTCAATGAATTATTCTTTTACAATAATCGTCTGATCGTCAATTCGTTCATTTACTACGTTGCCCCGATCAATTTTGCCGACTAGAAAAATGTAGGAGCAGGCGCCAATGAATCCTAATGCACCAATGAATACAAGTGCCGGGGCAAAATTCCCGTCTTCAGCCAGGTAACCAATCGCAATTGGCACTACAATAGATGCCAGATTTCCCATAAAATTGAAGACACCACCCGTTAATCCAATCAAGTGTTTGGGCGACAGAATCGAGACAAATACCCAGGAGATCAGCGCCATACCGGAGCCAAAAAACGCGAGTGCCAGAAAGAAAATGACGAGTGCAGTGTCGTTAGTATAGTTAGCGCCAATAATACTGACAGAGAGCAGTAATCCAATAATAATGGGCGTTTTGCGAGCCATACCGACCGATTTCCCCTGTCGAACCAATCTGTCCGACACAAAGCCCGATAGCAGTAACCCCGCGCAGGCCGCCAGAAACGGCACCGAAGCCAGATAGCCCGACTTGATGAAATCGAGCCCCCGATACTTGACCAGATACGTTGGAAACCATGTCAGAAAGAACCATAACGTAGCATTAACGGCAAACTGTCCAATATACACACCCCACAGCGTACGGCGGGAAACGACCTGTTTAAGATTTTCCCATTTCCAGATATTGACTTTGGGAGCATCCGCTTTTTTTCCACGAAACAACCCGCCCCCTTCTTCGATATAATCCAGTTCGGCCTGATTCACGCGCGGATGATCGAGTGGGTCGCGGTAGAAAAAATACCAGACAATCCCCCAGATTAGGCCTACTAATCCCGTAACGATAAACAACCCTTTCCAGCCAGCGTAGTACTGAATCGTGACCAGAACCGGCGTCAGAAAAGCAAGTCCAATAAACTGACCCGATACGTACATGGCTATTGCCGATGCACGTTCGTGATCAGGAAACCAGCTCGTTACCACCCTATTATTGATCGGATAAGACGGCGCTTCGAACGTACCAGTTGCCAGACGTAGCGAAAAAAGAGCACCAAAACCTCTGATGAACGCCTGCGCCAGCGTAGCGAGTGACCAGGTTATTAAACAGAATGCGTACAAAACCCGTGGCCCGAATCGGTCGGCAATCAGCCCGCCCGGAATCTGCAAAGCTGCATATGCCCAGCCGAACGCCGAAAAAATATACCCCAGTTCAACCGTCGATAGATTCAGGTCTTTACCCATTTCCGTAGCGGCAACAGAAATATTGGTGCGGTCCAAGTAATTGATCGCTACGTTAACAAAGACGAGGGCTAACATACTGTAACGCACTCGGGTCCGTTGGGTATTATCGCTTGACTGGTTCATAAATAAGGGGTTCGGAATTGTCAACAGGTGTATTTCTATCGTGCCGTCCAGCCACCATCAACGGTCAGCATCGACCCGACCATATAACTCCCGGCATCACTGGCCAGATAAATGGCAGCCCCCTGAATCTCACGCAGATGCCCCCAGCGACCTAAGGCCGTTGCGCCGACAACGAACTTCAAGCCTTCTTCCGTATCGGCAATCGGTATGTTCATTTCAGTCAGAAAAGGGCCGGGACAAATGGCATTGACGGTAATATTGAACGGAGCCAGCTCCAGCGCGAGCGCGCGGGTCATCTGCACAACCGCTCCTTTACTGGACGTATACGGCGTCCGATTCGCCAGACCGACCAAACCGAGCGTACTGGCCAGATTGATAATGCTGCCTCGGCCTGCCTGCTTCATGTAGGGCGTTACAGCGCGGGAGCAAAGCCACGTACCGTTTACGTTCACATCCAGCACTTTACGGAACTCGTCAAAACTCAGCTCATCAATAGCGCCCCGGATGTTGATCCCTGCGCTGTTAATAAGAATATCGATTCG
>NZ_JBMDWV010000277.1:0-3827 GCF_048594605.1 Spirosoma sp. | reverse complement strand
GGTCTAAGCCCGTATGTTCACCGTTGGTTTGGTGGTTAAGAAGGCCTGAGTATCTCATCGTTACGGCCTCAGCTCTGTCTCAGGTTAAAGAAACTAAAGGTCTTTATGAAGAGAAATATGCCAACCCAAACCTGGGAAGGCCTATCTTATTTACAGTTTTAACACGTCTATGCTTAGTTTATGGCCACCAACCGACTTGGAGCGCTGGGCTGCTGAGTGGAAATGGTTATCTGCTGGGTAGTGGTTTCGACACCATTGGTAACTTCTACCAGATAGACCCCATCTTTTAAATCACTCATATCCAGCCGGATTCGTGTAGTGGTTTGCTTGCGGGCAATACGTTGGGAAAAGATAGTCTCCCCAGCATTCGATTTCAGACAAAGTCTGACCACACCCGTCTTTTCTTTATCGAGCGCAATATGAAGCTTGCCCTCGGCAGTGGTATATATACCTGTCTTGAAGGAAGCAACGTGAGCCGGACGGCCAATGGGATTGATGGCAGCCATTGAAGCTGTGACACTAATCAAACCTATCGAAGAAGCGATGAGCAGGGATTGGATGAGAGTTTTCATGGTGTAAGGAGATTTGGGTTTTATATCCGCTTAGGACATAACAAAGGTCTCCTGTTCTGCTTACTTAGCTTGTCACTTCTGAGTCAACCATTAACACTTTTGGGAAACGATCTACTGAATTAGTGAGATCAATGAATTGTTTTGGCTCCTAATAGTGGCAGGATTCAATCTACCTCCTCCGACAAATAAAAAAGCAACCCGCCCTTTCATTCTGGCAAGTTGCTTTCCTGACTACTAACTAACGTTTAAAACAAGCGTACTGCTTAACTTATACCTGGTGTGCATAGATCGGCACAACAAAGCTACGAGCTGGCACTGGGCACTGCCTTCCTTTTCGATGAACTGCCGCGTTTAGCCATTTTATGGTAAAAATTCAGCCGTATTTCAACAACAGGTCAGTTGACTGGCGGCTGACAGGATAAAACGGATCAAGCACAAAAACGAATCGATCCAGGCGCCAAAAACACTCATCGCCTGGAGGATATTGAGGTTGTTTTCCGGGCCAGCAAACCTTTGTCTTCAGTTACTCCTACCGTTTAGTTAATTATGATTAGGCTAACACTAAAGTAAGTAACATTCCGGCGAATAATGTAGTTAGATTATTACACCAACCAACTTTGTAGTGTACTCATTTTATCTCCCTCTTATAATGACCAAATTCTATCAGTCTCCAGTTTTCCCGATCAAACGTTCTTTCGATTTCAGCCGGGTTGTTCTCACCATTTGGGTAGTGCTACTATTTTGTTCCTCAGCGTGGGCATACCCGAAGAAGCAAAGTACCGCTTCTCTTGATTGCACCACACCCACCTTCGGTTCAATCACCTATGAGCCCGCCGAAATCTACCAGGGAGACCCCAAATCACTGACATCCGCCATCACGGGCTTACTCCCTAATGAAAACCAAACCTTTGCGTTTACGATTGATGGAGTTGCTCAGTCCCCTGTTACTGCCCCCAGCGACGCTGCTGGCAATGTGCTGAATCCTTTTAGTTATGAGCCGCTTAGAACAGTCCTTTCCTCGGTGGGCGTTCATGTAGTTATCCTTACGTCCATAACCGTCAATGGCTGCTCACTTCAGCTGAGCACCAATAACTCGGCTACCATAACCGTCAAACCCGCGCCTGACCTAACTCCTGTTGTTTACCTGACCCCTGCCATTCAGTATTCTCCATCCGCCTTTGCAATTGTGGTGGACGTGTTTGAACTCAATGGCTCACCGACTAACCCCAACAAGACGATCAATGTTTACCTCAACAAAAATAGTTATGCACAGGTGCAGCTTGACGCCACGGCTCAGTCGGTAGGCGGCCGCCCGGTAGCCAACAGTGTCTGGAGCCTGGACGATTCCAATCCCGACTATTACATTCTCTCCACGGCGGCAGGCATTGAAGGCGGAAGCTCACTCAGTTTTGGGCTGCTAGTAAAGCTGACCCCAGGTGGCACCTCGGGCATTTATTCGGTGGGGGCCACCATCAGTCCTTCCAGCGGAGGGGAGCTAAAGCTGAATAACAACGTGGATGTTGACAAGATCACCTATTTTGGACAGTAGCAGACAGCGCCTTTGTCTTCTTTCAGTCATTTGATATAATCCCTGTAAAATACAACTTAACAACGTAGCGTTTACCAGTAATTATCAAAAAAGCCCATCTACAGCGTAGTTGGGCTTTCTGCTTTTATCCACACCATAAGTTAAGCGACAGGTCGCTTACCTTTGATAGGCCAATATACGTACCAAAGAGTCTTGCCCGATTTAATATCTACAAAAAAGGCAATAAGTCGTGGTTATAATTCAATAAACAGCGTATTCAGATAGTTTCATCCATGATTTAAACACTGTTTCATGACTGGAGAAAATCTAATTTTCAATCACAGCATCTCTGCACTTTTTCACTGCTTTTTTAAGTACAAACTATCCGGTATTATACCATTTTGCTTTCCTGGAGATTTCACTAACAATAAAATATATTTATATTAATATATGTCAATACATAATCTTCAATCAAAAAAGAAACTAGTATTTTTCTTGATAGCAGACTATTAAAAAAAGAGTTTTACTCAAAGGGACTTCCTAATACCGGCAGCTTTTTTTGTTGGTTTCTACAAAGCTGATCGCTCCAGAATTTGTTTGAGTTGATCCACGAAGGCCGGATTGCGTAAAGTATAGTAGATGGATGTCCCCTGTCGCCTGCCAACGAGTAAACCCCGGTCTTTCATCTTGTTTAAATAGACAGACAAAAGCGCCTGTTCAATTTTGAGCTGTTCCTGTAAAGCCGACACCTGCAACGCTGGTTGCTCCAGTAGGGTAAGCAGGATGCGAAGTCGAAGAGGATGGGCTATGAGCTTTAATACTTCAGCGGTTTGGTGATGTGCCTGGTTAATGTCCATGATCGGGAGGAGAGGTGATTACGTGAGCTGGTAAATTGATAAAATTGACAGGTAAATACAATCTGGGTTTACTATAAGGTAGATTTATCCGACTGTCAATTGCCCATCCCACATATCAGCGCATTCAGATAGCCCACCCTTTAGCCAGAATCTGGATGTACGAATACAATAGCGAGGCCCGCTGATTCAGTCAGATTAGTTTCCCTCTTTAAAGAATACCCGCTTTACCCGCTCGCTCACCCCTGTTAATATCTCATATGGAATGGTTCCCATCCGTTGGGCCAGTTCGGTTATGGGCAATTCCCGACCGAAAATCACCCCTTCGTCGCCTTCACTGGCAGTTGCCCTTGTTACGTCGATCATAGTCATATCCATGCAAACATTACCAACTGTTGGGCAGCGCGTTCCGTTGACCCAGACCTCACCAACGCCATTCCCCAGCCGCCGATCGTATCCATCGGCATAACCAATGGCTAACGTAGCAATCCTGGCGTCGTGGTCGAGCCAGCCCCGACGACTGTACCCCACGGATTCCCCTGCCCGAACGGTTTTAATCTGGCTAATGACCGTACGTAACGTACCAACTGTATGCAGCGAAGACGGATCAATGTTACTGGCTTCGACACCATACAGGCCAATACCCAGCCGTACCATGTCGAGTTTGTAGTCGGGGAAGCGTACAATACCGGCTGAATTAAGCAGATGACGTAGCGGTCGGTAGCCTAATCCGGTTTCTAGGACGGCCGTGCTCTGCATAAACGTATTGTATTGCTGCTGTGAAAACGAGTTAAACTGGGCTTCGTCGGCCCCCACCAAATGGCTGAATACCGTAGCAACGCGTAACGACGGATGGTGCTTCAAATAATCGAC
>NZ_JBMDWV010000276.1:0-2240 GCF_048594605.1 Spirosoma sp. | reverse complement strand
ATACCAATCTTTTCGAGTATGGACTGCTCTGGTATCCGATAAGTATTGGGCTGGTGCTGCTAATCCATGAAACCTATTACTACTGGCTTCACCGCTGGATGCACAGACCCGGCGTTTATGCAAAGGTGCACAAAACTCATCATGACAGCCTGACTACCTCGCCCTGGACGGCCTTTTCATTTCATCCGCTTGAAAGCACTTTACAGGCCATCATTATTCCGGCCTTACTGTTTGTAATTCCCCTGCACTATTCGGCCGTTGGCCTGATTTTGATCATCATGACCCTATCAGGTGCCATCAATCATTTGAACATGGAAATCTATCCGCCCGGCTTTGACCGGCATTGGCTGGGCCGCTGGCTGATTGGAGCTACTCACCACAGTTTGCACCATAGCCAGTACCGCTACAACTACGGGCTCTATTTTACCTTTTGGGATAAGTGGATGAATACGGAAAGCCCTGATTTTAGGCGTATCTTTTCTCAGAAAAGCAAAAAGGAAACCAACTAAGCCGAAAGCTAAACCACATAGCTGTCAGCCCGCTCAGATAAACTGGCGAACGAAAGAGTTGCTGTTACCTTCCCCTGCTGTTGACAGATACCGTCGGTTTGTTTCTACCCATTACCAGCGGACGACGTGTAAGCCATCAGAAATTCAGACAAACTGGTTCAAATTGCTTAAATTGAGTCAAGATCTGCCTCTTTTTCCATGCAATACTATCTACGCTTCCTCTGCTACGATGATCAGAGTCGGCAATCCTCGGCCCAGATTCATTCTGATATTCCCATTGATGGATTGATGCACTTTGACTATGGTGATATCGTGAAGATTGGCGACGATGCCGACGATCCATCTACCTGGCTTCAATATTACGTAGCAAACCTGACTCTGAGCGAGCAGATTAATGATCCGGCAAGGCCAGGTACAAAGGCACTGCTGCTACATGTTTATTTAGCCAGGGCTGAGCAATGGACGGAATTTGAGATACCTACGCAGGTTCGGAAGATCTGGGAAGACAGCCAATTGTGAACGACTGGTTTTACTACGTTTGCTGACCTCAATTTCATGAAATCTTCTGAATACCAACGTAGTAAAACAGCTGCCAGAATCCAGGAAGTGCCTTACTTCGCTTCTAGCTTTTCGATGACAACACCGGCTCAAGAATTTTCCAGACCGTACTGGCTACGATTTTATGACCCGCGGGCGTTGGATGAATACCATCCGGCTGATTAAGTTTAGCCACACCGCCAACCCCTTCGAGCAGGAATGGAATCAAAATCGCTTTGTTTTTGTCGGCCAGCTCTTTGAATAACTCCCGAAATTCCTTCGTATACGTAGTGCCCATATTAGGCGGAATCTGCATACCTGCCAGCACGATGGTTGCCTGCGGACTTTTACGCCGAACCGTATCCATAATCGCCTGTAAATTCTGTCGCGTGGCCGCCAACGGTAGTCCCCGAAGACCGTCGTTACCCCCTAGTTCCAGAACAAATACCACTACGGGCTGGCGCATCACCCAGCTAATACGGCTCTTACCACCCGCCGTTGTTTCGCCACTCAAACCGGCATTGACAACCTGATAATTAAATCCGGCGGAATCAATTTTTTGTCCGACCAATGCCGGGAACGCCTGCGATGGCTCAACGCCATAACCTGCTGTTAGACTATTGCCGTAAAAAAGTACGATTTGCTTCTTCGACGTAGCAGCCGACTCTGTTTCGGCAGAAGCGGCACCTGCAGACGTAGTGTCTGATTTTGAACGGGTTTTCGTGTCAGATGAGCCACACCCCCAGACCGTTAGGAGCAACATTAGACCACTTATCACAGAATACGGCATTTGTGCAGATTGAAAGAACTTCATCGTTTCTACAGGAGTTAATGAATGAACACAGAGCCACAGAGAACACAAAGAAATATTTTAAAAAACTCTGTGTTCTCTGTGGCTCTGTGTTCATTCAAAAGTAGTGTCAACCGTTTTTTGTTCCAATGAGTATTCTGCGCGTCGAAAATCTGACAAAATCCTATTCAAGTGGTGGACGGGAACTGACCGTTCTGCACGGTGTAAATTTCACGCTTGAACCCGGCGATACGTTCTCTATTGTCGGACCGTCGGGTAGTGGCAAAACGACGTTGCTAGGCTTATGCGCCGGTTTAGATCGCGCTTCGTCGGGTAGTGTGTATTTAAACGACATTCGTCTGGATACGCTCAACGAAGATCAGCGGGCGGCTTTACGAAATCAG
>NZ_JBMDWV010000275.1:0-10126 GCF_048594605.1 Spirosoma sp. | reverse complement strand
CGCAGCTCGGAATCGCGCATGTGGTAGGTCAGGCTCACGGCGCAATTGTGGCAGTCGGCAATCCATTCACACTCTTCACATTGCAGGTAGGGCGAATACCCCCGGCGGTTCTGAAACAGAATGCTTTGCTCGCCCCGCTCCATGTTTTTTTGCAGACCTTCCAACAAAGCCGACGAAAACTCATTTTTCATCGTTTTCTGCCGCTTTTCCTGCTGCGTATTTACTAGTATAATATTCGGCAACGTAGCATCACCGAAGCGGCTGAACAACTCCACCAGCCCATACCGCCCCTGTTTGGCCTGAAAATACGTTTCGAGCGAAGGCGTAGCTGAACCCAATAAAACTTTTGCCTGCTGCCAGTGCGCCAGCATCATCGCTACGTCGCGGGCATGATAGCGCGGGGCCGGATCATGTTGTTTGTAGCTGGTTTCGTGTTCTTCATCCACAATAATCAGCCCTAAGTTGTCGAAGGGAAGGAAAACTGAAGAACGTACCCCGACTACGAATTGATATTGTCCCGAAACCACTCCTTTCCAGACTTCGACGCGCTCGTTATCTGAAAATTTTGAGTGATAAATCCCCATTTTATCGCCAAAAACACGTTGCAGACGTACTACAATCTGGGTCGTCAACGCAATTTCGGGTAACAAGTACAATACCTGCGAACCGCTCGCGAGTGCCTGTTGAATCAGATCGATATAAACTTCGGTTTTACCACTACCCGTAATCCCATGCAGCAAGACAATATTCTGGTTTTCAAACTGCTGCATAATTTGCTCCGAAGCGCTACGTTGGGCATCGGTGAGCCGGATTTCGGTTTGGAGCGCCGTATTATTATCGGAAAAACGAGGTTGAATGATTTCAAACGTTTCGAAGACCTGATTCTTGATAAGTGTCGATAAAGAGGACTGTGAAATTTCATCATCCTGGTTTAAGATTGTCTTATCCAAACCTTTGTGATTCAATTCCGGGTTTCGCTGCATCGGCACATGGCGCAGGTAACGCATTACTACCTCCTGCTGTTTAGGCAGCTTTTCAAGCCGTTGCAGCAAAACCAGTAATTGCTCCCGTTCTTCGTAATTACGATGCAGCCGAATCTTTCGCACCATTTTCGGAATATACTTTTCCTTTACTTCTTCGAAGACGATGATCGCTTTTTTGCCAACCAGCGATTTGATCAGAGCTGGTACGTTGGTGCCTTCACCGGCCAGTCGGCCAAGCTCTTCGTACGATAAAGCTGGGTGTTTTTTGAGTTCGGTCAGTAAGAGTTCCTCTACTTCAGTGAGCAGTTCCGGATAATCGAAGTCAGGATTGAACTGTACTTTCGACTGGCTCGAAATTTTCAGTCCCGATGGCAGCGCTACGTTCATTACGTCGCCAATGCAGCACATATAGTACTCGGCCATCCATCTGAACAACTCTAACTGATAACCCGTAACAAGCGGATATTCATCCAGTACTTCGCTAATGTAACGGGCCTGATAAGCCGTGGGCGGTGAATTATGCAGTCGGGCAACGACGGCCGTCAGCACACGACCGTTGTTTTTACCAAAAGGAACAATTACCCGTGCACCAATTTTCAGAATTTCCGCCATCCCACGCGGAACCCGGTACGTAAATAATCGTGGAACAGGAATGGGTAAAATCAGGTCGGCGAAGAAGGTGACTTCTTCTGCTTCTGTTGATGAAAAAAGGGTGAGTAACTGGTTTTCCACGGACTGATGACGGGTGGTACGTCAGGTAAATATAAGGAAAACCCGTCGTTGGTTCGGCGAATTCCCGATTTGTTAAAAAAGGCGATGCTTGCCAAACCTTTGTTTGCTTTTTGACTGTTAACTTAACTGAACGCGAGCCGTCCGAAATTTAATCATGCAACCCTACGACGTTATTATTGTTGGCGGTGGCCCTTGTGGCTTGGCCGCTGGTATCGAAGCAACCAAAGCTGGTCTGAGTCATCTAATTCTGGAAATGGGTAGTCTGACCGAGTCAATTCGGCAGTATCCGCGTCGAATGCGTTTCTTTTCAACGGCTGAAAATATTGAAATCGGGGGGCTACCGTTCGCTATTTCTGACGTGAAGGCAGGACGTAACGAGGCCCTTCAATATTATCGGAAAGCCGCGGCCTATTATCATCTGAATTTCAAGCTGTTTCAGCAGGTCTGGGAAGTCCATAAAGAGGGTGGTATCTTTACTGTAACGACAACGACCGGTGAACGTTATCAAGCCCATAAGGTTATTATGGCTACTGGCTATTTCACCCGGCCCCGCTGGCTTAACATCCCCGGCGAAAACCTCCCTCACGTATCGCATTACTACGACGAACCGTTTAAATATTCCTTCACGAACGTAGTGATTGTTGGGGCGTCGAACTCGGCCGTCGAAGCAGCCCTGGAATTGTATCGTCATGACGTAAACGTAACAATTGTTCATCGGGGCGAAGACTTCCGCAGTACGGTAAAATACTGGCTTGTACCGGACGTAAAAAATCGTGTTAAAGAGGGGCGAATTAAAACCGTATTTGATTCGTGTGTTACTCAGATTGAGGAGCATCAGGTAACGGCTGTAAATGTAAAAACCGGCGAAGAAACAAGTATCCCCGCCGATTTTGTATTTGTTTTGACGGGGTATATTCCCGATGCTGACTTGTTACGCCGTTGCGGAATTGAGCTTAATGCCGAAACCCAGGTGCCGTTTTATGACAAAGAAACGTTCGAAACGAACGTAACAGGCTTATACGTATGTGGAA
This sequence comes from Spirosoma sp., assembly GCF_048594605.1. GTDB lineage: Bacteria > Bacteroidota > Bacteroidia > Cytophagales > Spirosomataceae > Spirosoma. The sequence continues at coordinate 7,380 of NZ_JBMDWV010000275.1, read as the reverse complement.
CCGTGCTGGCTGGCATTTACACAGAAAAAGTATTTATCGAAAACGGTCGTGAGCACGCCCAGTCTATTATTGATCACATAATGGGTAGGGAAGTGCACAAAGTGGCCGAATTAATTCAGCGTATTTAGTCCGCAAATTCTAATCTGGACGACTTGAGGGTCGAACTTGCTATCGACTTCGATGCAACCCGATCCAACTCTTCCTGCACAGCTTTGGCAAACGCTACTTTGTCAGACTTTCGGTAGAGTTCTATCTGCCTTCGCTTGGAGGGGGGGCGGAAATCGTTGTTGATTCGCTGGCAGGCTACCCACAAATCCGGATTTAATTTGATTTTATACTGACGTATTGGCGTATCTACACCGAACCAAAGATTAATAATATTGCTGACAGTCGGCTTAATAACAACACTCATGACTTGCTTAAAGAGTTTAATAGTTAATAACTGGTTGTGGACTAATAAGGTTTTTGTGTATATCTGCAACTAATGCATTGAATATAATTGGTGATGTAGCTGCTTTGAAAGAACAATTGTATCAACGGTAAAAATTGACTGACGGATCGTCAAGAAGACCTAATGAACTGCTGATTTCTTTAAGAAGCTTTGACTAAATAAAGACTTTTTTGTTTCGTATCTACTTTAAAAAAGATATTAAATTCTTTATAAATTCATAAGGTTGATATATAATACGGTCTTCAATTGCATAGAGTGCTCTAGGTAAAGCAAAGACAGCATCGAACAAGGTTAGTTGAAAATGATAGAGTTGTTCAGATAAACGTTACGTATCAATAATTTAGTGACACGTAGAGAGAGGAGTTACTAAAACGAAGCTTCTAGTTGGTAAGCGATGCAAATATTTCTTGAAAACAGTACATTGAATCATTTTAATTTACTTACTTTTAAGAAAGTTTTCAGGTTCTCCCTAACACTATACCTTTTCAGCCTTGACTGTATACAGTCAAGGCTCTTTTTTTGTAAAGTAAGGTTACTTCCACATTGAGTTGTAGATGAGAGAAATAAGGAAAGCCAGTAATCCAGCTATGACGCCAGGATAAACAGAATAATAACTAAATGAATTAGTGTGTATTCATTACGTTCATTTTCGATTATATCTGAATAAAATCCGATGGATAACTGTATAATTCTGCAGGTTAAGTTTTTTCATTATGATGATAATAGTTAGACCAAAGTAAACGGTTAGTTTTCAAAATTTTACGTACGAGATATTTACAGAAAAGCTAAACAGCTCACCAAGGATGCAAGTAGTGCAATACAAAATAATAATCGAATTAGTATACTAATTTTTCTAGAACTCATTGCTCTTACGAACAAATAATTATAGGTACGCTCAGTTTTTATTGAAGTAGTGGCTAATAGATTATAGGTTGATTATCAGAGCACTAATCTGTATTTACTACAAAGTTGGTAGTAGACGACTTATTCTAGCTGGGTTTATATTGGCTGATGTGAGGAATTGACTTTTGAGCAGGCGTATAAGGCGTTTGATAAAAAAATAAAATCATATGCTTATTTTATAATTTTTTTAATACTATACTTCTTCTATTAATAGAATAAATTCTCAGCTAGTGCTTATTAGTTAAACGGGCAGACCGATTGATTAATTTATTTAGCTTTTTAGACGTTTTTAGGCAACTTGCTTATCTGCTCACTAATTCCTTAAATAGCCTAAAGCTGATGAATCAAAAAAAAACAGACCAAGCTGCTGAAGTTCTAAAAACGATTGCTCATCCGATTCGCATTCGAATATTACTGGCTTTGGTTGATCAATCATCAATGAAGGTATCAAGTCTTCAGGAATACCTGCAGGTTGAACAATCGTTGTTGTCCCATCATTTAATAAAAATGAAAGACCGGGGTGTACTGGCTAGTAAACGTCAGGGACAGGAGATTCATTACTCATTGGTGGACACCTCGTTGCCGGATATTTTAACATTACTGCTTAAATAGTACTAATCACTTCGGGCAGTAAGGCGGGCGGCCTATGGATCGCCTTTGTTAACTATTATACCCATGCGTATAGACTAGACAGTTTCTGCTATAAAGGGAAAACCACATTTATACTTAAGTATTATAAATAGAAGATTTTGTCTGCTAACTAGAAAGATCCATTTTCTGCTACGTTGTTATATTAAATAGCTATTTAGTGAATTATCAATAAATTATCAATTGAATTTTGATTATACGTTTCCTTAATGTTAGCAAATATGCCTTAAGGGAAACTATTGTAAACTAAGATTAGTACTTTTATTAAGAATACACTCAACTATTACAATCTATGCCTTTTCCACTTAATGAGAGCAAAAGACTAGAAGCTTTACATCGATATCAGATTCTGGATACGTTGCCCGAGACCTCATTTAATAGGTTAACTGAGTTAGCGTCCATAATCTGCCAGGCACCTATTTCGCTCGTATCGTTAATTGATGGGCAACGGCAGTGGTTTAAAGCAAAGCTGGGGCTCGATACAGAAGAGACTAGCCGTGATATAGCGTTTTGCCGATACGCGATTTTGGATAAAGATATATTCGAGGTAGAGGATGCAACGCTGGATGAGCGTTTCAAAGAAAATCCTCTTGTTACGTCAGACCCACATGTACGGTTTTATGCGGGGTATCCCTTAACTGACCCTGATGGGTATGCATTGGGAACGCTGTGTGTATTGGACCACACAGCCCGAAGACTTTCCGATAGCCAAAAGCAGGCGTTAAAATTAATTGGTGAAATAGCCACTAACTTAATTGTCGAGAACCGGCAAAAACAGGAGCTGACTTACTTTGAGCATCTTTTTACACTGTCAAACGATTTAATTTTCGTTGCTGATAGTGATGGCTATTTAAAAAAGATAAACCCGGCTTTTCATCAGGTGTTAGGATGGGATGAAGCTTACTTATTAAGTGTACCTTTTTTTGAATTAGTCCATCCTGATGACTTGCTATTAGCACAACGGGAAATCAATCAGTTATTCGCTGGAATACCAACGGCTAATTTCACCTATCGATTCCGGTGTCAGAACGGGACCTATCGTAACCTCCAGTGGGTAGCAACCCCTGAACCCGCTACTGATTACCTGTTTGCTGTTGCCAGAGATGTTACTGAAGAGACACAGAAAGAACTAAAACTTTATCAGTCGGAGAATAAGTTTCGCTCATTTTTTGAAAACTCCCAGGGGCTCATGTGTACGCATGATCTGGATGGCAAACTTTTGAGCGTAAACGTAGCAGGAGCCCATGCACTCGGGTATGAACCTTCAGAGCTTATCGGAAATCTGCTAAGCGATATTATTCCTCAGGAGCAGCATACAGGATTTACCGCTTACCTGGATACTATTCGTGAAGCAGGTAGAGCTAGTGGGATCATGCAGACGAGACATAAAAATGGCGAGCTTCATACCTGGTTGTTTTCCAACGTTTTAGAACAAGAGTTGGATGGTGATTACTACGTTATTGGCAACGCTATTGATATCACCAAGCGGCACGAGCTGGAGATTGATCTGAAACGAACGAAGCAAATGCTGGAACAGACTAACGAGGTAGCCAGAATTGGAACCTGGGAGGCTGATATAGTCCAGCGAACTATGCACTGGTCGTCTGTTACCAAAGCAATTTATGAAGTGTCAGCCGATTTTGAACCGACTATCGATGATACCATAGCCTTTTTTGCAGGAGAAAATCAGAAGCGAATGTCGAACGCTATAAATCAGGCTATTCGCTACGGTGATGAGTTCGATTTGGAGTTGCAACTCAAAACAGCGACTGGTCGAACTATATGGGTTCGTTTGCTGGGAGTACCTGAGTTCGAAGGAGGTATCTGTAAATGTATATATGGAATCCTGCAGGATATCGATGAGAAAAAAAGAGCAGAACGGGCTCTTATTAACGAGAAGTTGAGATTGGCAGCTTTCGTTGAACATGCTCCAGCAGCCGTGGCCATGTTTGATCAGGATTTCAGATACATTGCTGTTAGTAATCGCTGGCTGGAAGATTATCGTCTTTCGGGAAGCGTGCTGGGCTTGTCGCATTATGATGTTTTTCCTGATCTGTCGGATAACTGGAAAGCTATTTTTAGCCGATGTATCAAGGGAGCAGTCGAGAAGAATGATGACTATACCTGGCGGGCAGAAGGTGACCAATATGATCGGCATTTATGCTGGGAAGTGAGGCCCTGGTACCAGTTTGATGGGTCAATCGGGGGAATCATGATGTTCACTCAGGATATTACAGAGGCTTGTCTGCAGCGGGATGAACTGACAAAAGCCAAGGTACAGGCCGAACAGGCTAGTAAAGCTAAATCGGAATTTCTGGCCAATATGAGCCACGAGATCCGAACACCTTTAAATGGCGTAATCGGGTTCACGGATCTGGTACTTAAAACCTCCCTTTCAGAAACTCAGCATCAGTACCTGTCTATTGTTAATCAGTCGGCTAATGCCCTGCTGAGTACGATAAACGATATTCTGGACTTCTCGAAAATTGAAGCCGGTAAACTAGAGCTCGCTATTGAAAAAGTAGATATATACGAAATCAGCAGCCAGGCTACTGATATCATTACGTATCAGGCTCAAAATAAAGGCCTTGAAGTACTGCTCAACCTTCCGGCCGATTTGCCTCGCTTTGTTTATGTGGATTCTGTGCGCTTAAAACAGATTCTGGTGAATTTGCTGGGGAATGCCGTCAAATTCACCGATAAAGGAGAAATCGAATTAAAAATCACTACGTTAACCGACGTCGCCCAGGATTACATTACGTTCCGTTTTGAGGTGCGGGATACAGGTATTGGTGTTAAGCCCGACATGCAGGCGCGCATTTTTGAAGCCTTTTCGCAGGAAGATCCATCCACCACTAAAAAGTACGGGGGAACAGGATTAGGTCTTACAATCTCCAATAAGATACTGGGGTTGATGGGGACTAAGCTCGAGTTAAACAGCAAGCCGGGAGAGGGCAGTTGTTTTTCCTTCGATGTAAAACTCAAAACAGAGCCAGGAGAACCTATTGTCTGGCGCGATATGAGTCTGCTAAAGAACGTACTGATTGTGGATGATAACGAAAACAACCGCTTTATTTTAAAGCAGATGTTTCTGTTAAAGCAAATCAACGTTGAAGAAGCACGTAATGGCTTTGAAGCGCTTCAGTTGTTGGGTGGGCACAAACAGTACGATGTGATTCTGATGGATTATCATATGCCGTATATGGACGGTTTGGAAACGATTGAAAAAATCCGGGCCAACTTCTCCAATTCGCCAGATCCTCAGGATATTGTGTTACTGCACAGTTCATCCGATGACGAGCGAATCATTAAAGCATGTGAATCGTTAGCGGTCAATCAGCGTTTGGTAAAGCCAATCAAAATGGCCGAATTATACCGCGCTTTATCTCGATTAGGCCAGCAGGACGAAAAATCGCTGGTTTTGGATTTGAAGGAACAAATCCAACTGGATACAGCCCTGATCAAGATACTTCTGGTTGAGGATAATAAAATAAACCAACTACTGGCTAAGACGATCGTTACCAGAATTGTGCCTAATGTGCAGATTGTTGAGGCAGTTGATGGGCAAGAGGCAGTTCAGAAGTATCAGGAGGAGCAGCCTGATATCGTGTTGATGGACATTCAGATGCCAGTTATGAACGGGTACGAGGCCACAAAGCGAATCAGAGAACTAGAGCAGACGTATCGTACACCAATCATTGCCTTAACGGCAGGCACCGTGAAAGGAGAGCGGGAAAAATGTCTGGAAGCGGGGATGGATGATTTTATTACCAAACCAATCGTAGAAGAATCGCTCATCTCGATATTTCAGCAATGGCTAAAATCGACGCGAAGTGTTGCTAAGAGTGTGATGAAGACAAAACAATCGGACTCGCATTTTGACGCTCAGGTGATAAAAAATATAGCCGATAATGATCTGTCATTTGCCCGTGAGCTTATTGAAGCGGCAGAAAGCGAGCTCAATGCTTCTATTGCCAGCCTTTTAGAACACGAGAAAACGGGGGACTGGGTAAGCTTTAAAGCAGCTGGACACAAACTACGTGGAACAGCCTTGAGCGCCGGAATGCCAAATCTTGCTCAATTGGCTTACAACGTAGAATATACGGAGCATTTTGAACCAAGCTCCGTACGGGAATTAGTACGTAGTGTTCAATCGGAAATCGGGCTTATTACGTCCCTTTTGAGAGAAACGCTAAAAGGCGATTTTATTTTTAATGAAGACGTATGAATTGACAGATGAATTTTGTCCGTTAGTGAACAGATTCTGTCCGTAACTGGACAGGGTTCAGCATCGATGGTTGAGGTAAGCGTTTGATAGTCAGTGGTGAGCGTAGTTGGCATAAGCTTTGGATTAAGAAAGCTACCAGTAAACGACTAAACCACGACTACCATGTTACCACTAATGAGCAAAGTAGCAGCTTCTCTTTTGTTGAGTGCTTCCACATTGATTAATCCAACCATGCCAAACGGGCTTTCATTCGACGCCAGCGCATACGTTACGGCGAAAAATGAGATTCGTGTAGCTGTCGAAAAACCAGTCAATACCCCCGTCACAATTGTGCTACGTAATAAAGACAATCAGGTTCTGTATCGTCAGACAATCAATCAGAAAGACTCAAAGTATGCGTTAAAATTGAATATCGACGAACTGGGTGATGGACTGTACGAACTAGAAGTAAAGTCAAGCGAAGGTAGTATCCGTAAACAACTGAATGTTGCTACTCAGCCAGTCCGGGAAGTCAGTCGTACAATTGTTATGCAGTAAAACAACATAAAGTATAGTACGTAAAAAGCCCCGGCTACTAGCGGGGCTTTTTCTATGAATCAAGTTCTATATCAGTTAGTTATCGATCAAACACAGCAAGTAGTTAAACTGGAAAAATAAACGTGTGTGCTTTATAATTTTAGCTACTCGAATACCACTAAATAACTACTTGCCAAAGTGATTTTGATCAGGCAAGCAACGATATAGCCAGATTGGTTTGGTATTGCAGACGTTCAAATGATAAAACATACTTCGTTCGTGAGTGGTCGTCCCAGCCGGAATGATCACAATAGTATCGGAGCTGATCTATTTCTGTCTCTGCGCAGATTGATAAAATTGTAAAGGCAAGACAGTAACTTCTCGTAGCAGGGCTGGTACGTCGCAATTCCTGAGCTAACTTTTTAATTCGTTTATGGGAAGAAACGAGCGGGGCGGCTCCATGTCCGACGTGTAATTTTTGGACATAGTCGTTTTCTGCCAGGATCTGGCTAATAAGTGAGAGTTGCATAGTTGATTAATAGGGATAAAGTTCATTTTCTTAACCCCAATCTCAGCTACTTTATTATTGGTAAGGTACAGTTTTCTTCCAGAAAATTTGTGAAGTCAGTCTGGT
>NZ_JBMDWV010000274.1:0-10033 GCF_048594605.1 Spirosoma sp. | reverse complement strand
GATATATACACCACAGAAGTATGCTCCTGGTGGATAAATAGATTGATTAGTACCTAGGATATGAAATTTACAATGCCGACGATTTCGTAAAAAAGTGAACTGACTACGTAACGTAGCCATCAGCGTCAAAGATAGCCGACGACCTTGTACGTTACGTAACCGACGAGTTCGCGGGTTAGGTAGTAGGCGTTGAAGAAAGTTTCTTCGTTGGGGAGCAGCCATTCAGCCACTGCAAACGACCGGCGCCCGCTCAGAAAACTGCCAGGAAATGGGGTTACCATGGCACCTTCCTTCTCAAAACAGCCAACTGCCCGGCGCATATGCCAGGCCGACGTAACGAGTACGCAGCGATTGGTATGAAAGGCCTTCTGAAGCATCTGGACGGAGAAAACCGCGTTTTCGTGCGTATTCAGCGACTTGCTTTCCAGTAGAACATCGGTTGGAGAAACACCCGCTGTCATCAGAAATTGAGCAACGGTATGTCCTTCGTCACTAACGTCTCTGGCCCGAAACGGTAAATTTCCAATACCTCCACTGACAATAATTTTCTGAACCGCGCCTGATTTATACAGATACAGCGCTTGCCCGGCCCGGTCGGCTTCACGGCCCAGATTGAATCGGGCGTTACGTTCCCGCTTACTACCTGGAACTTCCTTTCGGGCGTTTGTCATACCTCCTGTTAATACGACGGCTATCCGTGCAGAGGAACCTGTAGGAACCGGCAGATCCACCTGAATAGGATACTCCCACCATAATGCCAGTTCGTTCATTAAAAACGGATTACCCAACAGCCAGAAAATACCTAACGTACTCGCTATCAACCATTGACGTCGTGTTATACTTTTCGTAAAAAAAGCAAACATGAGCAACCCAACGATCCATCCGGCAGGGGTGAGTAGATACGTAACGGTTTTAGAAAAGAAATAAAACATAGACTAGAAAAGCCCGGTAAGCGTTTTGTTAGCAGGCTTGTTTATTGCTTCAGCATCAGGATTTCGTCGTAAAGAGACCATTATAGCCCGAAACGAATCGCAAGCGATGAACGGCTTTTTGCCGTAAATTTGTCTTATCAGAATGTGCGAATATACGTACCGCTTTTTATGAAAAATCCGCTCCTGGCTGCGCTTTTTGGCCTTCTTCTATCCACTAGCTTATGGGCGCAATCAGCCACTGAAACCCCGTCGGGCAGTTATAAAATTGCCGGCCACATCAAGGGTTTGAAAGACACAACCTGCATTTTGGCGCATTACCTGGGTAGTACGCAGTATATCCCCAAAGATACGGCTCGCATTGATGGCGCAGGCAATATGGTTTTTGAGGGAAACAAAAGTTTGCCGCAGGGCTTATACCTCGCCGTAACCCCCAAAAACCGTTACATTCAATTTCTTATTACCGACGATCAGGAGTTTTCATTTGATACAGATACCGCCAACGTCATTCAGGCCATGAAGGTGACCGGATCGAAAGAAAATGAGCTGTTTTACGCTTATCAGCAGCAATTAAACAAGTTTCAGGCCGAAGCCCAGGCGCTGGGTAAGTCGCAAACGAATGCCGCTGCTATGAGCACGCTGCAAAAGCAGGCCAATACGTATCGGAAGGAGTTTCTGACCAATAACGCTGGCACGTTTACCGTTAAACTGCTCAAAGCAAGCGCTGAACCCGAAGTTCCACCCGCTCCCAAAGCCGCCAATGGCCGACCTGATTCGGTCTGGGTTTTCAATTATTTCAAGAAACACTTCTGGGATGATTTCGATTTTGCTGACGAACGATTTGTCCGTACGCCGTTCCTCCAGCAGAAAGTTGATCGGTACATTCAGGAACTGACCGTGCAGGTGCCCGATTCGCTGATCAAAGAAGCGGATTACGTAGTAAATAAAGCGCTGGCGGGAAAAAACAAGGAAGTAAAATACTATACCATCTATTACATCACCCGGCCCTACGAACAACCGAAAGTAAACGGTACGGATGGTCTTTTCGTACACATGTTCGAGAAGTATTACGCAACCGGCATCATGACCGTTTCGGACTCATCGACGCTCAAAAGTGTTGGCGAGCGGGTGGCCTCCATGAAACCAAATCTTGTGGGAAAAGTATTAGCAGCTCCCGTTATCACCGATACGTTGCGTAAGCCCATTATTATGCAAAATATCAAAGCCAATTACACAGTAGTTTTCTTCTACTCGCCAACTTGTGGTCACTGTCGGGAGAGCGCGCCGAAGCTGCAAAAATTCGTAGACGACTACAAAGGCAAAGGGATTGAAGTCTTGGCGGTTGCCATCGACCAGGACATGAAAGAATGGAAGAAGTTCATCAAGGAATTCAAACTTGGCAAGGCTATCAACGGGATGGATGTTGCCAACCGGACGAACTACGCCAAGCAATACGATGTCTGGACTACACCGACCGTTTATGTGCTCGACAAGGATAAGCGAATCATTGCCCGTAAACTTCCTGTCGATCAGATCGAGGACTTTGTCTTATTTTATCAGAAGCAACACCCGGCCCCAAAGGCGCCTACCAACGCCAAGGCGAGTGTAAAAAAATAGCGTGCAACGTAGCGTGGATCGGCCGATCCACGCTACGTTGTTCACTTCATCTTCGTCCGTTTTACTAGATAAGCCGTCAGGATCTGGTCGAAACCCTGCGCGATATCGGCTTCAATAAAGTCGATTTTATATTGGCCGCAGCGCATTTTTAATTCCTGAAAATACGATTTCACGGCCTGCTGATACGTATCACGCACCTGCCCAGGCTGAATTTTCACTTTCTCGCCCGTTTCCAGATCAATAAATTCATAAGGGCGCTCATCGAAAGCAAATTCTTCTTCCGTTTTTTTGTCTGTTACGTGAAACAGTAGTACCTCGTGCAAATTATGCCGCAGGTGTTGCAAAGCCGAAAAAAGCGCATCCGACTTCTCGCTGTTATCGAACATATCGCTGAAAATCACCACCAGCGAACGCTTATTAATTTTCTCGGCTACCTGATGAATAACATCGGCAGCCGCCGTTTTACGCAGCGGGTTGGGCTGCTGCATCAACTGATCAAGATGCGTGAACAGCTTATGCACGTGCGAAGGCGTCGACTTGGTAGGCGTTTGCAGGTCAATGGTATCGGCGAAGGTGGTCAGGCTTACGGCATCTTTCTGTCGCTGAAGCATATACGCCAAACACGCAGCTGCCATTACACTGAACGTCATTTTTCCGTAGTTCGATTCAGGATAATACATCGACGACGACGTATCGATCAGCACGTGACAGCGCAGATTGGTTTCCTCTTCATAACGTTTCACAAAAAGCTTTTCGGTCTTTCCGAATACCTTCCAGTCGATATGCCGGGTTGTTTCGCCGGTATTGTAGAGCCGGTGTTCAGCAAATTCCACGGAGAACCCATGAAACGGTGATTTATGGAGCCCCGTAATAAAGCCTTCGACTAACTGACGGGCCAGAAACTCGACATTACCAAACGAGCGTACCTGGCTGAGGTTAAGTGGCTGTTTCATTCATTGAGTGATTGAGTGATAAGCGAGCGCCGGCCGTTCGCTTATTGAACATAACGTAAAAAAGTGAACCGTTCGCCATTTCTCACAGGAATTGCACAGAGAAATAGCGAACGGCTCGGTAACGTAGCAGGAAGCGGCTTTCTTACAAAGCGGGCTCCAGTCTGGATTGATAAGCGATCGGCGTGTTAAACACTGAAGGGTTCAGTGCAACAGCACGACTTTTATTGACAACGCGTAATGATACGTTGGCAATTCCTTTGGAAACCATGCCAAGAGCATTGGCAGCAGCGTGGGTTAGGTCAATGACACGGCCTTTGGAAAAGGGGCCCCGATCATTGATTCGTACAATTACTGAACGTTGGTTATCCAGATTTGTAACTTCAACCAACGTATTCAACGGTAGGCTTCGATGAGCGCCTTCAAGGGCTTTTGCATCAACACGCTCACCATAATAGGTCTTGCGACCATTGAACTTCTTGGAATAAAAAGACGCTTTGCCTTTCTGTATGAGGCCCGGAAGGACCTCCGCCGATTTTATGTTGCCGAAAAACAACATAAGGGATACGATTAAACTCATACAGCTTTTGGTTACGTGAAAAAAAATAGACGGCGTGTATGTTTGCGAATATGGCACATACACGCCGTCCCCAAAAAGTGCAATTCCTGTAAAACAAAGATATATTAGATAAGCTTAATTACCAAGCATTTAGCCAAAAAACTGTGGAACGGCCTCCACATCACTGGTATTTTATCGTGGTTATTTCTCTACGAAATATATTTAGTCGGTTTCTTTTTGTTCTTTCCCGATTGCCCGTACTTTAGCGGTTGTTAACTGATTAAATCGATTAAATAGTGGACGAAAGAGATCGGGAAAAAATCTACTCAAAGCGCGTTCGTGCCGGAAAACGAACTTATTTTTTCGACGTTAAGTCGACCCGTACCAACGATTATTACCTCACCATCACGGAGAGTCGACGACATCCGCAGGGAGAAGGTTTTATCTATGAAAAACATAAAATGTTTCTCTACAAGGAAGATTTCGACAAATTCGTTGAAGCGCTGCAGGGTACTGTCGATTACGTAAAAACGGAGCTGCTGCCCGATGTGGATTTTAATCAGTTCGCCCATCGTGACGAGCAGGATGATTTTGCCAGCGAACTCAAGTGGGACTAATCAGACGGATAATCTCTTAACTGCGCTTTATGATTGAACTATACTGGCATCTTTAATTCATTTATCCGTATACATCCAGCCCTCGGTTTCAACGCCGAAGGCTTTTTTTGTGGTCCGACGTTGCGGTTGTACTTTTGTAGAAAAACTAATTGATGGTTGATCGAATGACCGGGCCGCCGGAGCCATGACTGAGTGTCAGCTAGTCACTCAATCGCGTATTTGCTCAACCACTCATTCATAATCATGGGCTTACAATGTGGGATCGTGGGTTTGCCAAACGTAGGCAAATCAACACTGTTTAATGCAATTTCGAGCGGTAAGGCCGAAGCAGCCAATTATCCGTTCTGTACGATAGAACCAAACGTCGGCGTAGTGACCGTACCTGACGAACGTCTGAATGCGCTGGAAGGTTTGGTGAAGCCACAGAAGGTGGTACCAACCATTATCGAGTTCGTGGACATTGCCGGACTGGTGAAAGGAGCCAGCCAGGGTGCAGGGCTAGGGAACAAGTTTCTGGCCAACATCCGCGAGGTCGATGCCATTGTGCACGTAATACGTTGCTTCGAAGACGAAAATATCGTTCACGTAGAAGGCAAAGTGAACCCGGTTTCTGACAAGGAAATTATCGACGCTGAACTTCAGCTAAAAGATTTAGAATCTGTCGATAAGAAAATACAGCGTATCGCGAAAGCCGCTCAGGTAGGTGATGCCAAAGCCAAAGCCGAACTGGAGATTTTGAAGCAATACAAATCGGCTCTTGAAGCAGGCAAAAGTGCCCGTACCGTAGCCCTATCGCCCGAAGAACGCGAAGCAGCTATTGGTGATATTGCGCTTTTAACCGTAAAGCCAGTCATCTACGTAGCGAATGTGGATGAAGCGTCCTTACCGAATGGAAATGCCTATTCCGATGCGCTCCGGGAAGCGGTTAAAGATGAAGGTGCCGAAGTAATTGTGATCAGCGCAAGTATTGAAGCACAGATTGCCGAAATGGAAGATCCCGAAGAACGCGAACTGTTCCTGGGCGAGTACGGCCTGACGGAATCGGGTCTGAGCAAGCTGATTAAAGCTTCGTACAAATTGCTGGGTCTCATTACGTATTTTACGGCTGGAGTTAAGGAAGTCCGTGCCTGGACGATCCACCGCGGCTGGAAAGCGCCACAGGCTGCCGGGGTTATTCACTCCGATTTTGAGAAAAAATTCATTCGCGCCCAGGTTATGAAACTACCCGATTTTCAGCAGTTCAAAACGGAAGCGGGCGTACGCGAAGCGGGTAAACTAGCGGTCGAAGGCAAGGAATACGTAGTACAGGACGGCGATATTATGGAGTTCCTGCACAGCGCGTAAAAGGGATCAGCAAACGAATTAATTTATAGCGGGTGACCTGAACAGGTCACCCGCTTTTTTTTAGCATGTCGCATTTCTTCAATACAAGGCGGTTTTGGCCGGATACTTTTGCAATGAAATTTTTCAAATACATAAACTATCCACATGCAAAAGTCAATTATCAATCCCTGGCAATGGCAAAACAAGTTGGGTTACGCCCAGGCCGTCGAAGTAGCTCATGCTACGCATACTCTATACTGCGCAGGCCAGGCAGCCATGGATGCTGAAGGCAATCCTGTTAGGGCTGACATGAGCAGTCAAATCACTTCCTGTTTCGATAATCTGGAAACCGTACTCCAGCAGGCTGGCTATTCACTTACTGACGTAATACGCCTAAATTATTACACGACGTCTATCCCGGATTTTTTTGCGGCTTATGGTCAGGTAATCAGCCGACTGAGTGCCGCCGGTTGTACACCATCCAGTACGCTGGTCGAAATAAAAGCGCTGGCGTTTCCTGGGCTGATGATCGAGATAGAAGCAACCGCTGTCAACTAAATTCCTCCTCTTTACTAAGCAAAAAACATGAACACACAACGCTACAACGTATTCAATCAAATTCACAAGGGTCTTCGGGGTATGCTGTACAATACCGCCCTTCAATTGCAACAAACCGATTTTGCCGAGCCAGAAGCCGATGCTACGGTCCAGCAGTTGGAGCAGGTGTTGCTTTTCTTCGACGAACACGCCGAAAACGAAGACCAGTTTATCCTGCCACACATTAAAAAACATAATCCGCAACTGGTTGATGAACTGGAAAAAGACCATGATATCGACCATCGGCTAACGCAAACCCTGTTCAATCACATTCAGGAGTGGAAAGAAGCAACGCAGCCAGAGCTCAAAGAAACAATTGGCCAACAGCTTTTCTTTTCCTTCAACGAGTTCATTGCGTTTAATCTGTATCACATGAACAAAGAGGAGAACGTATTGATGTATCTGCTCTGGAAGCATTATAGTGATGCCGAAATTCATCAGATGGAAGCCGAAATCCTGAAATCTATTCCGCCCCAGACGCTGTTTGCCGAAAGCCGCTGGATGATGCGTTCCATCAACAACAAAGAAGTAATTGGGTGGCTGTCGGGTGTGAAACAGGGAGCGCCAGCACCGGTTTTTCATAATTTCCTGAAAATGGCGGAAGATGAGCTGTCGCCCGACCGTCTGAGCAAAGTTCAGGCGGCATTGGCCCTTGCGTAACCGGTTACGAAGATGTCGCTTTTTTTCAATACCCGGCCGCATCGAGCGTCTACCTTTACTGGACTATTCGCAACCTCAGTCCGTATTAACCACTAATGAACACGAGTTATCAGGAATTTAAGCCGTCGGCAGCACTACAACCCTACGTTGATACGTACTGGCTACACCATTTCGAGACCGACAGCAACGAAGAGTCGCCTATTCAACGCTGTTTACCGTTCGGAACCCTGGAAATGATCTTTCATCTGGACGATAACCTCTGCCACGTACTGATGAATAACAACTGGCAGAAATTACCACAGGCCTTTTTTGTAGGTCTCTATCGGGACTCGGTGCAATGGAAATCGGTGGGAACAGGTCGAAAATTTGGTATTCAGCTAAAGCCCGAAAGCCTTCTTCAGTTGTTCAACGTACCGGTAGCTTCTCTGTTCAATGATTTTACAGACCTGGAGAATGTATTTGGTAAAACGATCAACCGGCTGGTGGAGAAAATGCACGGTTTGCAGGATATTAAGGCCGTGATTGAAGCCGCCGAAGCGTTTTTACTGGCGCGACTCAAGAATCTGAATGACGAGCGGAATTATTTATTTGAGGCAACCCGACTGATCCGTCAATCCAAAGGTAATCTGTCGATAGAATCACTAAGCGACCATCTGTATATCAGCAAGCGGCAACTGGAACGTAGTTTTAAAGATAACTACGGCACTACGCCCAAGATGTACCAACGTATCATTCGGTTCCGCAATGCGTATGAATACTTCCATCAGACGTCAACGGCACCTAGCTGGCTGGATATTTCCTACAATTTCGGGTATTCGGATCAGGCCCATTTTATTCGGGACTTCAAAGAGTTCACCAACGACGTTCCGACAGTAGTTTTTTATGATACGGGTCAGTTTTTCCGAAAATACACCTCCTGGGGCATACACATGAGTTGCTGAGCCACGGTCGCAGCCTCATCTGTTCCCGGCTTTATTTACAAACAACAAGTAAACATGATCAAATTAATGTATCTGGCGGCTATAGCCGTCATCGGGCTCGCTTGTGCCTTTACCAGGCACCACAAACCATCTGAGCCGCTACAACGTAGCACCAGCGTTATGAAGCATCCTAATCAGGACGTACTTATAAAACGAGGCCAGTATCTGGTTACGATTATGGGCTGTGGCGATTGCCATTCTCCCAAAAAGATGACGCCACAAGGACCGGCTCCTGATATGGACCGTTTTCTATCGGGCTATAATAGTGCTGTGCCATTAGGCACGTACGACAAAAATCTGGTTAAAACGGGCCAGTGGGTTATGTTCAACGGGCAGAATACGGCCTTTGCAGGCCCCTGGGGTGTATCCTTTGCGGCTAACCTGACGCCCGACGCAACCGGAATCGGTAGCTGGTCATTTGAACAATTTACCAGGGCTATGCGGCAGGGTAAATTTAAAGGACTTGATAATACACGGCCTCTCCTACCCCCTATGCCCTGGCCGGGCTACGCCGTCATGACTGATGATGATATGCAGGCAGTATTTACATATCTGAAATCACTGAAGCCTATTTCGAACGTAGTACCGGCGGCTATTCCACCAGCCCCCTGAGTGACGATTTATGACTGCATGAGCACGTAGCATAAAGAACGAAACCTCGCTCTATGTGCTACGTGCCCATGTTGCTAAATCTTATTTTCGTTTATTCACGCCTAGCCGTTTATAGGCAATTAATTGATCGGCGCGGGAAGCGGGTGGGCGGTGGTACACGAATACTTCGTAATCGTTCTCGGTAGATGAGTAGCTACCCTCAATGTAGTTCTCATCTACTTTTGGCTGGGCGTCGTTGGTTTTCACTACGTAGTCGTAATTGTAAACGCCCTGCTTGAGCAAAACTGAGCCCCGATACGCGTTGAGTAGCGGATCGTAGGTCATGCGATTCGTATCGTTCAATTGCCAGAAATTAAAAGCCCCGTTGACAAATACCTCTACATTAGGAATCTCGGGCGTTTTGAGCGTAAATACCGTTTCGATGTAATCGGCATTTGTGGCACCGTTTCCGGTTTCACGGTGGTCGATGACGAACAGGCCGTTGAAATCATCACTCTGGATATAAGCGCCCCGGCTACGTGGCTGATCTACCTGTACGTAAGCAATGTTACGGTCGGCAGGGCGGTCGATACGTTCGATGTAGTTGGCTCGCGAAAGCACCGTTCGCGTATCGAAGAACCGAAATTCATTCCCGCCCGCCATCGTATTACTCATATCAATGAGCTGATACTCCAGAACCTGGTCGAAAGCCCGCACATTGGTCGGGCGAAGTCCTCGGATTTCGCGGTCATCCCGATAATTCTGACGGATAATTATCCTGAAATCATCCTGTGGCGAAATCACCTGGTAACCTCTGTAATTGATCACCAGGTCTACTTGCTGGCTACTGAACTGATAGGCCGGATTGGTTGAAAAACGAACATCAGCAGCCACCGTTACGCGATTTTGATACGTACTGAACCGCCGGGTGAAAATGATGTTGTTCCGGTTTCGTTCGTCATACACGACAATCAGGTAATTGCCGGGCAGTTTCACACGAGGCAACGTAAAGCGATAATGGAAATACGGAATTTTCGTGTTGATGGACGTCTGATATTCTGTAATCGGATTGTCGTTGTATTCGTACGTAAACTCAATATCGTTCAGAATGGAGCGCTGCCAATCGGCATTGCAATGGATCAACCGGGCGCGAAACGAACGGTAAGTGGCCGTCAGATCATCAAATTCAAGCTGAAGAACGGTTTGTTCA
>NZ_JBMDWV010000273.1:0-5041 GCF_048594605.1 Spirosoma sp. | reverse complement strand
CTTTATAAGCGTACTACCCGCCAGAACGGCCGATACGTGCAGAAAACCACGACGTGATACGTGCATCATTGTTGAAAGTGATCGATGTTACGATCAATAACGCAAAAACCCGCTGAACATACTCGTCCAGCGGGTTTTTGGAATAATTGCTACGTCTACTTACCCCAGAATCCATCTTCCTGAGCGATATCTTCCGAATACACGGTAGCCTCGACAATCTTGCCATTTTCGACTGTGTACACATCAATATTGTTTACATCTAAAACGCCCCCGCCCGGTTGAGCAGCTTTCCAGCGAACGAGGCAAGCTACTTTGTTTCCATTGACCGTTATCTGCTTAATATCGGCTAAGCTCAGCGTATTAGCGGTTGCGGCAAACATATCGCCCACCATATGAAAGACAGCCGCGCTGGATGTTTTTTGACCCGAGAAGCGATTCGTTCCGGGTTGATTCCACTGAATATCTGGGTGAATAAGGGCTGCAAGTGTCTGGTTGTCGCCTTTTTGTACGGCGGTCAGAAAGTTTTTTACGGTTTGTGCTGGTTGACTGTTCATGGTAGTTGGTTTGGCTTGGTTTATGGTTAATTGATTCGTTTGTTGCGCGGATGTCTGGCTTGCCAGAGTCAGTGATCCGGTCAGGATGGTACCGAAAATGAAGTGAAGAATTGCGTGCGTTTTCATGGCGTTTGCGATACGTTACGTTTGTTTGAACGATGCAAAACTAGAGCCACTCACCCGGCCAGGTCTTACCCCAATCCGCCAATCGTTTACCATTTTCCGCCGGCGGCTGGACGTATTGAACATTTCCATTTACTTTCGTTCAAACGCTACATCATGAATGATTTTCAACTGCTTTTTGTCGGTAATCTGCTGGCCTATGCCGCTCAGCGGAACATTTCGCCTGATCGTCTGTGTCAGCTTTCGGGGATTAATTTAGAGGCAATAAAACAGCGAACGAACGTAGCGGTTACGCCAAAGCAACTCAACGACCTTTGGCAGAATGCCAGTCAGTTGAGCAACGATCCGCTTTTTGGGCTGCACTTCGGTGAGTCGATGCAACTGGCTGCCCTGGGTATTGTCGGACAGATTATTCAGACCAGCAAAACGGTGGGCGAAGCGCTGACTCATGCCGCCGACTTTATCCAGTTGCTAACAAATCTGTTCGACATGGAGGTGTCAGGAAACGACCGGACGTTCTCCATTCAGTTTAATCCTTATCCCGACCGGGCCGCCGAATCGCCGTTCGCGTTACGTCAGATGCTGGATCTGGCAATGGTGTTTGTACTGCACGAAACGGACGGTTTGGTGCTGAAGCGGATCAAACCTGATTCGGTAATGATTCCGTACGACGTAACGGATCGGGTGGAATACGAGCGTGTGCTACGTTGCCAACTCACGGAAAATTCAACGGAGTATGTACTGATTTTCGATGGTTGCTACTGGGACGAACCTATCCTGACGGCCAATTATGAACTGCAGCAGATCTTACTGCAAAAGGCCAGTTCTTTACTCAATACGTTCGGCGCCAATCAGTTGCTGAACGAGCGAATCCTGAATTATCTGATTGCAAACGCGTATCTGGGAATTCCAAGTCTGGAGGAGATAGCCGCTAATTTTAATACCAGTTCCCGCAGCCTTCAGCGGAAACTTCAGGAGGAAGGTGTTACGTATCAACAGTTAGCCGATTCGATCCGAAAATCGTTGGCGGTTCATTATCTGGAATCCGGAAAATACCCAATCAAAGAAATTTCGTATCTGCTTGGCTACAACGAGTTAAGCGCCTTCAGCCGGGCCTTCAAACGCTGGACCGGCAGCACGCCCGTTACGTATCAAAAACGTTAATTGGGCTATCTTGGTGACATATGACAGCGGTTTTCTACCTTTGCCGCTACCCATTCACCAGTGCATCATTGATGCCGTAAATCGTCTATAAAATCACGTTCACTACCAACCCATGCAACGTAGAGACTTTGTTAAACTTGGAAGTATGCTCGCTACAACAGCAGTTCCCACGAGTGTACTGGCTGAAACAACTTCCGGAAACAGTGCCCCCAAACCGAATCAGTCGATTGATTTTCTTCAGGATGGATTACTCTTATCGCCAAAAGAATACGCTGATTTGTTGATGAAGCTGGCCGATGAAGGCAAGATTAAGCCAGACTTTTATTCGAACGGGGGAGTCGTAGAAGAGCTGGAAAACAAGTTTGCTCAGTTGCTGGGACAAGAATCGGCGGTTTTTATGCCAACAGGCACCTTGGCGAATCATATTGCGGTCCGACGACTGGCGGGAAATAATCGTCGGGTGATTGTTCAGGAACAGAGTCATTTATACAACGACACCGGTGACTGCTCTCAGATACTCAGCGGATTGAACCTGATTCCACTGGGAGAAAACGCCGTTGAATTTTCGCTCAATGAAGTTGAACAGGTGGTGACCAAAACAAAAGCCGGTCGGGTAGAAGCGCACATAGGCGCTATCATGATCGAAACGCCGGTAAGACGCCAGCAGGACCGTATCATTCAATACGATACGCTGAAAGCGATTACCAGCTATGCAAAAAGTAATGGTATTAAAACGCATCTGGATGGAGCTAGGTTGTTTGTGCAATCCGTCCATACAAACGTTGAGCCCAGTCGTTATGGCGAGTTATTCGATACGGTTTTCACGTCTATGTGGAAATGTTTTAACGCCAGTTCCGGCGCTGTTCTGGCTGGTTCCAAAGCGTTTAGTGAAAAGCTGTTTCATGAACGAAGAATGTTTGGCGGGGGCTTGCCGGCATCCTGGGCGTTTGCCGCCGTTGCGCTACACTACGCCGATGGATTCCTGAACGACTACAAACTGGCCTGGTCAAACGCTGAAAAGCTGTTCTCGGAAATCGGGAAAAATGAACGGTTTACGATTGAACTGCTTAAAAACGGTTCGCACGTAGTACGCTTAAACGTAGCGAAGACGAATCTGGGCAAGTTCAGAGAGTCTTTGCTCAAAAAGAATGTCGAACTGGCTAAGCCTGATGATAAAGGTTTCTGGCTTAAAATTAACCCGTCTATCAACAGAAATACACCGCAAAACCTGGCTGGCTATTTTCTGGAGTCCATAAAAGAGGCTTCTGTATAGGCGCTGAATACGGCATAGCTGACCGAATAAGTCACACCAGTCAACGCTGTTGCAAACACAACTTATACCTGCGTTTGCAACAGCGTTAGCCAAGCTTCGCGTACGCGGTTTTCGGCCAGATATTGCTTTGCTCGTAAATGGAGCAAATCAGGCAGATACTGACAACCGTATTGGGCTTCGTCAAACAGTTCGTTCAGAATACCCGATTGCCGAAATTCTGCTGTTTCGTCGGCCGTTGGCAGCACCGGAAAACTACCCAGCTTTCCGAGATCATTGCCCGATAAAATGACGCTGTTACGTATCGAATGCGGTATTTTGTCGACGCCAATGCCTGCCTGCGGACGAGCGACCTGAAAAGCGGCATCGCCACTGGTGCGGCTGTACCAGTCACCGCCCATGCGACCGATCAGATCAATTTTGTGCGGGTCAATCACGCCGTTAGTATCAAAAATGTTCTGGTGAAAATGAGCCAGAACGACGTCACAGATGACCAGCGTACCGGCTCCGGGTTTATTGCCCGACGTGGATGCGCCCGTTGGGATGATTTGCCTAACCATGCATTCATACGTAGCGGGCGATTCGGCGACTCTGGGCGGCCGAACTCGCTCGGAAGGTAAGGCGGTAAATCCTGATTTTTCGAACTCGTTAACACCCCGCTCAAACTCAGCGCTAGTCAGTGACATTTGCTCGACCATGGCGTAATTCACTACGTTGATGACGACTTCGCCCACTTCTTCCAGATTCAGCAGCGTGTGTTTTTTATGGCCGTGGCGATTAATACTTGGTGAGAATACCAATGTATGCGGATTGTAGCCGAAAACATTAAAGAAACTGAATGGGCTCAGATTGACATTGCCCGCAGCATCGATCGTACTGGCAAACGCAATCGGTCGTGGGGCAATGCTCCCGATTACGTAGCGATAAAACTCGTTGGGTTGTAAATCGGCGGGATTGATGGTTGTTGTCATAACGTAGTAAACGCAAAATTTCTGTTTCAGATAATGGTTCCGGTTACCTCGCCCAGATCAACGCGGACGCCGTTCTGAAAACACCAGCCAAGGAACGTAACGCTGTCGCCATCGGTCAGATACGTTCGGGAATCAGTAGGCGACAAACGCAGCGGGCGGGTGCCATTCCAGCTTAATTCGAGTAGCGAGCCGTAACTACCGGGCGTATCTCCCGAAATAGTGCCCGTAGCCAGTACGTCGCCGATATTCAGGTTGCAGCCATTAACGGTATGGTGTGCAATCATCTGAGCAAAATTCCAGTACAGGTTCCGGGTATTTGTCCGGCAAATGCAAATTTCTTCGTCATTGGCAGGTTGCATCCACACCTCCAGTTCAATTGTAAAATGCCCCGGCCGGGTTATTTGCAGATAGGGGAGAGGAGTTGGTTCCTGCTTCGGGCCAGCCACGCGGAAAGGCTCCAGTTCGTCGAAGGGTAACACCCAGGCCGACAGGCTCGACGCAAAGTTTTTCCCCAGAAATGGTCCCAGCGGCTGATACTCCCAGCGTTGAATATCGCGCGCCGACCAGTCGTTGAACAACGTAACGCCAAAGATGTAGTTCTCCGCTTCATCAACCGGAATTGGCTCGCCGAGCGGATTGCTCTTGCCAATAATCAGCCCCAGTTCGAGTTCAAAATCCAGCGATTGCGACGGCCCGAAAACGGGTTGTTTATCCGCTCCCAGAAACTGCCCGATGGGTCTGCGAATGGACGTACCGGATACCACAATCGAGGAGGCCCGACCATGATAGGCTACTGGCATATGTTTGTAATTGGGTAATAACGGATCGCCATCCGGACGGAACATACGCCCTACGTTTTCGGCATGATGAATACCCGCGTAGAAATCGGTGTAGTCGCCGATACGTACCGGCAGATGCATCTTAGCTCGTGACTCGTGGATAAATACCTGATCATGAAT
>NZ_JBMDWV010000272.1:0-10231 GCF_048594605.1 Spirosoma sp. | reverse complement strand
TTGGTGCTGTGAAGGCGGGTGAACACCTCTCCCTTTTCGAACAGAGCCGTTAAGCCCCGTACTGCCGATGGTACTGCTGTCACAAGCGGGAGAGTAGGAAGGCGCCACCTTTGAGTTAGCTGGGATGTTCTCCACACGGGGAACATCCCTTTTTTTGTAGCCTCAGACCCGGGTTATTCTACCCATGCAGTTAGCTCAAGATTAGGTAACGCTATTTTGTCTAGTAATTGATCTTCCAATAAATTAGCCCAGATAAGCATATAGGTTATCACATCTTCACGAACGTTGTGTTTTAGATGCCGCTTATTTATGGGCAGATGCAACAGAATTTGTCGATCATCCAATCGCTCTAGATGTTTTAAATCTTCTATAGTTAAACCTGCCCGAAGCATCTCATTGATTAAAACATCAATTGGCATTTGGCTGGTAGAGCAATAATCTTCAGCTTGTTCACTCCAGTCTCCATGCCGTTGCATGGCGTAACGGTGAATTTGTTCTTTGTTAAGTTTTGTTATCTCCTGAACCAAATTACCACAATTACAGCCACCCATGTGACCCCATTGATAAGGAGCTCCGTTTTTAAGATTTTGTGCGGTTCGGCGTAGCGCATCTATCAGTTCAATACTAGGACGGGCCATAGTGATACGAATAAATTTGTGGTACTTTATCTTTTTGGATTCGAAACAGCTTGTATTTAGGCTTTGTTCTTCCTGTTAATAAAAAAAGCCCGTTTCAAACGGGCTTTAGGTTATCGGACAAGTTCCATCAAATCTTTATCATTCACTTCTTTGCGGATGTCTGCCATATCCAGGAAGCGAGTATATATTCCGTCAAGCGTTGGTTTATCGTACCGAAATCCGAGTAATTCGAGTCGATGTTTAAGAGCATGACGACCCGACCGAGCAGTAAGCACAATCGATGATTTTGGAACACCAACGTCTTGGGGATTCATTATTTCATAGTTCTCAGAATGTTTCAAAAAACCATCCTGATGGATACCTGATGAATGAGCGAAAGCGTTACGTCCTACAATAGCTTTGTTAGCCTGAACAGGCATTCTCATCATTTGCGAAACCAAATTACTAACCGGGAATAGGCGAGTGGAGTCAATATTGGTGTATAGTCCCAATTCCTTTTTCACCTTTATTGCCATTACCACCTCCTCAAGCGACGTATTACCAGCTCGCTCTCCTATGCCATTCATTGTTACTTCTACCTGACGAGCACCGTTCATAACACCTGCTAACGTGTTAGCGGTTGCCAAGCCTAGGTCATTATGGCAATGTATTGAAATTGTAGCTTTATGAACGTTGGAAACGTGTTCATAGATATACGCGATCTTTCTGCCGTATTCCTCAGGTAAGCAGTAGCCTGTTGTATCAGGAACGTTAACAACAGTGGCTCCCGCGTTTATTACAGCTTCTGTCAACTGCGCGAGAAAGGCTAAGTCGGCCCGACCTGCATCTTCAGCATAAAATTCTACGTCTTCTACATACGTTTTAGCATGTTTGACGGCAGCAACAGCCTGTTCCAGAATCTGTTCTCGAGTACTATTGAATTTATTACGAATATGAATGTCGGATGAACCGATACCTGTATGAATACGTCCTCGCTTTGCCCATTTCAAGGCTTCTCCTGCAGCATCGATGTCTCCTTTTACGGCACGGCTCAATGCGCAGATTGTGGGCTCAGTGACGGCCTTCGAAATTTCAACGACAGACCGGAAATCACCTGGACTCGAGATGGGAAAACCTGCTTCGATAATATCAACTCCTAGCCTTTCTAATTCTTTAGCAACTACGATTTTTTCTTCGGTGGTTAATTGGCAGCCTGGCACCTGTTCACCGTCACGCAAGGTCGTATCGAAAATATAAACTCGTTGGCTCATGATCTGATATTAATTGAATTGGTATAGATTTGATTATTGTAAAAAAGGCCCTTTTCAAGAGGAAAAAGGGCCTTTCGTTCACATATATCCTCTGCCTGTTTCTATAGCGTATCTAAAATTTGAAGTCGATATAGTAAGAAGCTGATCATTCTAATGTTTGCGAAATTTCGCTGGTTGCGTAAATACGCTACAAAAATAGTTGTTTTTAAAAAGTTTGCAAGAACGAAAATAAAATAGTTCGCTATAAATATGGTATTAGCTAAGCCGTTAATCTTTGCACTATCTGTCTACCCATCGCTTCAGTGCCTAATATTTTTTCGGCAGGTGTATTACTATTAGCGATATCCCGGGTACGGAACCCTTCTTTCAATACGGTATCAACGGCGTTAATTACTGACTCACTTTCTGCTTTCATTCCAAATGAAATGTCTAGTAATAACGCTACTGAAAGTACAGATGCCAACGGATTCGCTAACCCCTTACCTGTAATATCATGGGCAGAGCCGTGGATGGGTTCGTAAACACCAGTGCTATCGCCAACCGAAGCCGAAGCTAACATGCCCATAGAGCCTGCGATCTGACTAGCCTCATCAGTTAAGATATCGCCAAATAGATTGCCTGTCACTACTACGTCAAAACGCTTGGGATCTTTTATAAGCAGCATAGCAGCTGCATCAATAAATTGATGCTCAACGGTTACGTCTGGGTACTCAGGCGCAATGCTCTGCACAACCTCACGCCATAGACGGCTGCTTTCCAGTACGTTCGCTTTGTCAACCGAGCACAGCTTTTTACTACGTGTGCGGGCTGCTTCGAAAGCTTTCCGAACGATACGTTCAACTTCATACTTGCTGTAAATCATTGTATCATAAGCCGTATTGCCTTCGTCGATACGTTCACGTTTGCCGAAATAAACATCGCCAGTTAGTTCGCGGAAGAACAAAATGTCTGCTCCACGAAGGATTTCTGGCTTGATGCTTGATGCGTCCAGCAGTTCATCAAATAGCTTAATTGGGCGTAAATTGGCGTATAGCCCCAATTCTTTGCGCATTTTTAAAAGGCCTTGTTCGGGTCTTACTTTTGCAGAGGGGTCGTTATCGTATTTTGGATGGCCTACTGCGCCGAATAGAACAGCATCGGCAGCCCTCATTTTACTTAATGTTTCGTCGGGCAGCGGGGAGCCTGTCGCTTCGATGGCGACGTGTCCCATCAGGGCTTCATCGTACGTGAATTCATGTCCAAATTTCTGAGCAATTACTTCCAGAACTTGCTTACCAACGGTGGTCACTTCGGCCCCGATACCATCGCCAGGGACGACAAGAATGTGTTTTTTCATGTTTTTAAACAAAAGAATGAATGAGTGAAGGAATGTTGTCGCACCTTTCTCATTCATTCTGCGAGCTATTTAACTAAAAGGAATGTAAACAAGATTATATAGGCTTACTTTGGTCGTACGGCTTCAGCAATTACGTTCTTACCAATCACATGGCCGGTCGTTAGTTTATCAAACAGGCGACTCACTGGGAAGATAACCCGGTCATAAAAAATTACGGAATCTTTGGTAATTCGCCCGTCTTTACCCATCCATTTATAAACCAGCGAAATGAAATAACCGGCAAAATCGTAGTATCGGCAGTCAGTGACGCGAAAACCTGCATCTTCCAGAATCTGCCGGACTAACTTCTTATCGTAGCGCCGGTAATGACCGACGTGTTCGTCCATATTGCTGAAAATTTCCTGACGGGCTGGAACAAAGACTTTAATACGTCCGCCAGGCTTAAGCTTGTCAAATAGCTCTTTCACAATGTCACCGTGATGCTCGATGTGCTCCAATACGTTGATCGTATAGATTAAATCATATTTTTTGTTGAGCTGGCTAATATCTGTGTAAACTGGCTGTTTGATCAAAGGCAGAAGATCTGGATCAATTTCGGCAGCGTCGACGCTGCCCAAAGGAAACCGATTGGCATATTCTCCATTACCGGCACCAAAATCTAAAACGGCTTCACCAGGCCGAATATCACGGGAAACCCATTTATAAAGGCCTCCGTTGTAATTGACTGCATGGCTCATTATGGCCAGATTATCTGACCCATTATACTCTACTTTTTCTGCCGTTTGTTTCGCTTGGCTCATATTGCTTGTGGATAAATTAAACCCAATTCAATGCTAATTTCTAGAATTACGAAGCACGAATTTATTAAACGAATCGCTATAAATGCCAAATTCGATTTTAGCGTCCATCAAGCGGTATGGGCATAATCCAAAGTATTAAGCATTTTCTGAGTGGCCTTAATGGCTGATACAGTCTGATCAGAATCGAGTCCCCGAGTTTTAAACTCGCGATTTTTATATTTCCAGGTGATAATAGTTTCACAAAGCGCATCAGTATGGCCACCTGTCGGAATTCGGACAGCGTAATCAGTCAATACGGGCAGGGTTAGTTTCTTTTTACCGTAAATCTTTTTAAGCGCATTCATGAAGGCGTCATACTGACCATCGCCCTGGGCGTTTTCCTCAAATTGCTCTTCGTCAATTCGTACCCGTAGGGTAGCCGAAGGCTTAAGATCTTTTGAGTGCGTCAGTACGTAGTTAAGCACCTCTACCCGTGAAGCTATGGCATTGGTATTCAATACGTCCGAAATAACGTAGGGGAGGTCTTCGCGTGTAACGACTTCCTTTTGATCACCCAATTCGATAACGCGCTGCGTCACTTTTTTGAGGTCGCTTTCGGATAACTGAATACCTAATTCCCGAAGGTTATTCTCGATATTGGCTTTTCCCGATGTCTTGCCGAGCGCATAGCTTCGTTTCCGACCGAAGCGCTCGGGGAGTAACGTATTGAAATACAGATTGTTTTTCTTATCGCCGTCGGCGTGGATACCCGCGGTCTGCGTAAACACATTGTCGCCAACAACGGGTTTATTATCCGGAATCCGAAGCCCTGAGAAGGTTTCAACAATCTTGCTAACCTGATAGAGTGATTTTTCAACGACTCCAGTTTTAACATCTGGCATGAAATCACGTAGTACCGCGATAGCACTGGCCATGGGCGCATTACCCGCCCGTTCGCCTAAACCATTGACGGTCAGGTGTATGCCGTGAGCGCCCGCCCGAATCGCTTCCATTACGTTGGCGATGCTGAGATCATAGTCGTTATGAGCGTGAAAATCGAAATGAAGTTCGGGGTATCGACTGACTAACTGACCAACAAATTCGTACGTTTCGGAAGGAGTCAGAACACCCAGCGTATCTGGCAACAGAATTCGACGAACTGGCTGCGTTTGCAGAAAATTCAGAAACTGAAGCACGTAGCCAGGCGAGTTTCGCATTCCATTACTCCAATCTTCCAGGTAGATATTTACTTGTAGATCAGCCTGCTGTGCTTTGGTAATGAGCCGCTGAATGTCATCGAAATGCTCCTGAGGCTTTTTCTTAAGTTGGTGGGTCAGGTGGTTGAGCGAACCTTTGGTGAGCAGGTTCATCACTTTGGCACCTGACGCCTGCATCCAGTCGAGCGAAGCTTGTCCGTCTACAAACGTCAGAACTTCAACTTTATCGAGCAATCCGGCACTGGCTGCCCAATTCGTAATCTGCTGTACGGCCTCTAATTCGCCGGCCGAGACCCGTGCAGAAGCAACCTCAACCCGGTCTACTTTGACTTCAGTCAATAGCAACTGGGCCAAAGCTAATTTTTCAGACGCAGAAAACGACACTCCGCTGGTTTGCTCTCCATCGCGAAGTGTCGTATCCATAATTTCAATATAACGACGTTTCATCTTTGAATGATTGAGTGACTGAATGATTGAATAAGTTTGCTCGAACTTGTATTCAATCATTCAGTCACTCAAAACTAAAAAGGTCTCGTTTCGGCAAAGGATTCAATTTCGGTCTTCATCGATAGCAGGTAATCGATGTCATCATATCCATTGATGAGGTTATGCTTTTTGTAGCCATTGATCGTGAAACCTTCGCTCTCGCCAGTGGTCAGCAACGTAATGGTCTGTTCGGGCAGATTTACCTCCAGTTCAGCCTGTGGGTCGGCTTCAAGAGCCGCGAAGATTTTTTCCGCAAATTCGGGGCTAACCGTTACAGGTAAAATACCGACGTTCAGGCAGTTATTCTTGAAAATATCAGCAAAGAAGCTAGAAACGACGCAACGGAAGCCATAGTCGTAAATCGCCCACGCAGCGTGTTCGCGGCTTGAACCGCTGCCGAAGTTTTTACCGCCAACCAGAATCTTGCCCGAATAAGTCGGGTTATTTAGTATAAAATCAGCTTTGGGCGTATCATCGTTATTGTACCGCCAGTCACGGAAAAGGTTATCACCGAACCCTTTACGTTCAGTCGCTTTCAGGAAACGGGCAGGAATAATCTGATCAGTATCGACGTTCTCGATCGGCATGGGAACGGCCGTGCTACGTAGTATAGTGAATTTGTCGTATGCCATTGTTTTTGAGTGATAAACGATAAGTGATGAACGATGAGAGGTTTGCTGCACTTGCGCAGCTATTTATCACCGCACCGGCGGCCCGGTCATCGTTCATCACTTATCACTATAAAAATTCTCTTGGGTCGGTTACTACGCCAGTAACGGCGGCAGCTGCTGCTACTAAAGGACTTGCCAGCAACGTGCGGGCACCCGGTCCCTGACGGCCTTCGAAGTTCCGGTTTGAGGTTGAAACGGCGTATTTGCCCGCCGGAATCTTGTCTTCATTCATGGCCAGACAGGCTGAGCAACCGGGCTGACGTAGCGAGAAGCCCGCTTCGTTCAGAATATCGAGAATGCCTTCTTCTTTAATCTGTGCTTCTACGATATGCGAACCCGGTACGAGCCAGGCCGTTACGTTATCCGCCTTTTTCCGCCCTTTCACAATAGAAGCAAAAGCGCGGAAATCTTCAATACGACCATTGGTGCAGCTTCCCAAAAAGACAAAATCGATGGGTTTACCAATCATGGATTCGTTTTCAGAAAAGCCCATGTACTGCAAGGATTTTTTGTAGCTGGCGGCACCGTCCTTTACAGTTCCCGCTACAGGAATATGATGCGTTACGCCCGTGCCCAAACCGGGGTTGGTACCGTACGTAATTTGCGGTTCAATATTGGCTGCCTCGAACGTCAGGTCAACGTCGAACGTAGCACCTTCGTCGGTTTTGAGCGATTCCCAATACGGAACCAGTTTATCCCACTGTTCACCTTTGGGAGCCAGTTCACGACCATTCAGGTAGTTTAAGGTTGTTTGGTCGGGAGCAATCATGCCACCACGCGCACCCATTTCGATACTCATGTTGCAGACCGTCATGCGGCCTTCCATGCTCATGCTCTCAAATACGTCGCCCGCATATTCGACGAAATAGCCCGTTGCGCCACTCGCTGAAATCTGCGAAATAATGTACAGGATTACGTCTTTTGGCAGTACGCCTTTGCTTAACGTACCGTTCACGCTGATCCGCATTTTCTTCGGTTTAGGCTGCATGATGCACTGCGTTGCCAGTACCATTTCAACTTCCGACGTACCGATTCCGAAAGCAATAGCACCGAACGCTCCATGCGTGGAAGTGTGCGAATCGCCACAAACGATGGTCATACCGGGTAACGTAATGCCATTTTCTGGACCTACTACGTGTACAATCCCATTTTTGATGTGACCCAGCCCCCAATGAGAAATGCCATATTTGGTCGCGTTACGTTCCAGAGCCGCCAACTGGTTAGCTGATAGCGGATCGGCCACGGGCAAATGCTGGTTTAGCGTTGGCGTGTTGTGATCGGCGGTTGCGAACGTACGGCCCGAAAACATAACGGGTGCGTTACGGCTTTCAAGGCCAAGAAACGCCACTGGGCTGGTTACTTCATGGATAAAATGCCGATCGATAAACAACACATCGGGGCCGTCTTCTACGTGCCGGACAACATGCGCATCCCATACTTTATCGAACAGGGTCTTTGGGGTACTCATAGCGGTTAGGTAACTAGTTTCTGTTAGGTTTTCTTCGTGTCGCTTGGAGCGAGAGATGAGTTTACAAAATTGATAAATCTTTCTGAATCACCTATCTCGCGATTCGTCCACTAAATAGCGATTTTGGTCCAATTGAACCGCTTGGGTGTAAAACCGTATTGCTGTTTGTAGGCTTTAATGAAATGGGATACGCTTTCGTAGCCAATTTCCATGCTTACCTCCGATACGTTCTTGTCTGTATTTCGAAGCAGAAAATGAGCATGCTCAAGTCGCTTCCGACGAATCCAATGGCCAGGAGCGGTATGAAAATGGTTTTCAAAGTCACGCTTGAAGGCTGATAAGCTTCTTCCTGATATTCTTGCCAACTCACTCATCGACAACGGTTTGAGTAAGTACGTGCTCATCAGATAATCGAGGTCGGTTTTCTGGCCCTGATATATATGCAGCAGAATGGAACGTAACTGTCCCGATGTATCGAGTTCAAGCAGATGCAGTAGCAATTCCTGGAATTTTAACCGTAGTAACTCGTTCAGGAAAGGGGTTCTGGCACCAAAATACGGTAATAGCGAATTGATAAACGTAGTAAACGTAGGCGATGAAGAGAGCGATAGAATAAGGTCAGTTGGTAACGTAGTGAAGGCGGTTTGAAACAGCGCAAGGTGTTGGCTGACAAACTCTTTTAACATTTTCTCGTTAACGAAAAATACCAGGCTTCGGTAGTTGTTATCAATCGATTCGTTCATTGAATAGCAGCCCCGCTGAAAGAATAAAATGTCGCCTTTATGTACATGCAATTCCTGTGTGGGCGAGCTGAATTTCTTCTCGCCTTCCAGGACGACAATCACCGCATGTTCCTCAAAAAAAACTTCGTTACGTTCAGGATATACGTCGCTACGGTAAGCCACAAATGTCATCTTCGAAGCGTCTGGCCGCTGAATGCTCAACGACTGAAACTGGTTAGGTTCGATGGATGACGGAACACGTAGCATAGCCTGATTAAACTAAAAACTGAAACAAGTCAGGTTGGTCGTTGAGGTATTCATACACGATGCTTTGATCGTTCATTCGCTGGATGAGTGGCTCGAAATCTTCCCGGTTTTTCAGCTCGATACCTACTACTGCTGGTCCCGTTTCGCGGTTTGTTTTTTTTGCGTATTCGAAGCGGCTGATGTCGTCGTTGGGACCTAGTACGTTAAGGAAGTCACGGAAAGCGCCAGCGCGTTGTGGAAAGCGAATAATGAAATAATGTTTCAGCCCTTCGTAGAGCAACGAACGCTCTTTGATTTCCTCCGTACGGGTAATGTCGTTGTTGCCACCACTAACCAGACATACTACGTTCCTGCCCTTAATTTCGTCTTTGAGCAGGTCCAGTGCGGCAATCGTTAAGGCTCCGGCGGGTTCGGCTACAATGGCGTCTTCGTCGTACAGTTTCAAAATGGTTGTACAAACTTTTCCTTCGGGAATGAGCAGAACACGGTCGAGGTTTCGGCGACAGACTTCAAACGTAGTGTCGCCCGGGCGTTTGACGGCCGCTCCATCCACAAATTTATCGATCTTGTCGAGTGCTACTACGTGCCCTTGGTCAATGGAAACTTTCATGGACGGAGAGCCAAGGGGCTCAACGCCAATTAATTTAGTTTTAGGGCTTAGTTGCTTGAAAACTGTAGAAACGCCTGCGGCAAGTCCCCCTCCGCCGATGGCCATGAGCAGGTAATCGATCTTGACGTTGGAGTCTTTAAAAATCTCCAGCCCAACTGTTCCCTGGCCTTCCATAACCTGCAAATCATCGAATGGGTGAACAAACGTACTGTCGTGGGTCTGAACAAATTCAATGGCTGCATAAAAGGCATCGTCGAACGTATCGCCGGTCAGGACAACTTCCACAAATTCTTTTCCGAATAGTTTTACCTGTTTTACTTTCTGATTTGGCGTAGTAGTTGGCATAAAAATGGTGCCTTTTACGCTCATTTTCCGGCAAGCGTAAGCGACACCCTGCGCATGGTTACCAGCACTGGCGCATACCACACCTTTGGCCAGGGCCTCAGCAGGCAGGCTTGCCATTTTATTATAGGCCCCCCGAATTTTATAGGATCGAACAACCTGCAAGTCTTCCCGCTTGAGGTAGATATTGGCACCGTAGCGGTCAGAAAGGTTAAGATTTTCCTGTAAAGGCGTATGCACTGCCACGCCCTGAAGCCGTTCGGCAGCTAAATAGATATTATCGAGATCGGGGGTTATTAACTCAGTGTTTTCGGTATTGGACACGGCTGACGAAGTATTTACACAAAAGTACAAAAAGTCAGCGGGTCGTGAGGTGGCTTTTCTTAAGCAAAAGAGAAACCTTCCGATACGTAGTACGTACTACGTATCGGAAGGTTTCTCTTTT
>NZ_JBMDWV010000271.1:0-4501 GCF_048594605.1 Spirosoma sp. | reverse complement strand
TCTCAAGTTCGTCTTGGGAAGTTTGAGATTCCTCCCTCTGGTCGGAATGACAAAAAACGACTCTACTTTTAGCAAATAAGAAAAGTTAACAGATTCAGGATTAAATGATCTTCAATCGCTCTTCTTCCAGATCAATCTGGTACAATTGCTGCCGAATGATTTCTTCATCAATCCTGGGATCTTTGTTCAGCTCAGCAAGGTACTGCCGTTGACTTTCAAGCACTTCGACAAAGATAACTTTCGTTTTTTCAGTCATCCAGCTGTCATCTGCAGCTTTTGCCCGCTCCTCCCATTGCCTGAGAAATTTCTCCATACCAGCGTGGCCACTCAGTTCCTGCTCGTATTTATTTTTCAAGAACTGATAAACGTGTTGTTTCAAACCCTGTTTCATCTTCTGCCTGGTCAATTCTTCCGAATCTTCGTCTGTAAAACTGTCGAATAACCGCCACCGTTTTATGATATAGGGTAAGGTAAGCCCCTGAACTAAAAGTGTGAGCAGGATGGCCACAAACGTGATAAACAGGATAAGATTTCTGTATGGGAAAGCGGCACCATTGTCGAGCGTAATGGGAATGGCTAAAGCGGCAGCCAGCGATACCACCCCGCGCATGCCTGTCCAGCCTAAGAGTAGTGGCATTGCCAGACTTCTGGTTCTGAGACCAACCCGAGAGGCTACGCTCGGACGGAAGATAATAGTGGCAAGCATGGCTGCATATGAACTAATGACACGGGCCGCAATCAGGACACCTGTCACTAAAACGCCATACCCAATAGCGGTGCTGAGCGGAATCCCTTTATCCCGCATGCCTTCAACAATTTCGGGGAGTTCCAATCCAATGATCAGAAATACAATACCGTTTAGAATAAATACGAAGCTTTCCCAAACGCTGTATCCCTGAATACGACTGGCACTGTTCAAAAAAACAAGGCGCCTTGTTGACATAAACAGACCTCCACTTACTACGGCCAGCACACCCGAACAATGAAGCTGTTCGGCTACCCAGTACATGAAATAAGGTTCAATGAGCGTTAGGGAAATATCCGAAGGCGCATCGGTAGGCAACCGTTTATGGGCCTCGACAAAGGCCCAGGCCAATAGCAAGCCAATGCCTGCCCCGCCAATTACCATCCATAAAAAGCTCATGGCCGCTTCCTGCCAGACAAACTGGCCTGAGCCTACAGCGACCAGAGCAAATCGAAAAATGATGAGTGATGAAGCATCGTTGAGTAAACTTTCTCCTTCCAGAATAGCCGACGTGGATTTTGGAATTTTGACGAACTTCATGATGGCTCCGGTACTCACCGCATCGGGTGGCGACACGATTCCGCCCAGTAAAAAACCTAGTGCAATGGTAAATCCAGGAATGTAATAATTGGTAACAAGCGCTACCGACAGGGCGGTAAAAAACACGACCAGAAAAGCAAAACTGCCAATGATACGCCACCACTTTTTCATTTCTTTAAATGAAATCGTCCAGGAAGCTTCAAACAGCAATGGCGGCAGGAAAATAAAAAAGATAAGGTCAGGGTCGACTTTTACTCTGGGCAGTCCAGGTATGAAACTAATCAGCAATCCAGCTACAACCAGCAGTATAGGATAAGCAATTTTGAGTTTGGTAGCCCACATATTCAGCAGCACAATGGCCGCTATCATGGCAAGCAGAAATGGTAAAATGGTGTGCATTAAAACAAGGATTAATTCGTACTTTTTAAATGGCATTTGCTAAATGCCCATGGCTATAAATCTATTTTCTTCTTACCGCATAAACCACTGGCTATTAGACAATTGCTCAACACGATGCGTATCTTCGCACAAATATATGAATGACTTGTAATCTACAGAATTAACCGATAAGCATTTCAGGCCAATGTACGCTGGAGTTTACGGGTTAATTAAATTTGTCTAACTGCTCTGCTTCACCTATGAAATTATCGTTTGCCGTTCTTGTTTTGCTGCTATCGGGCATCGTTGCCCGGGCGCAAAATACCGCTTATGGAAATAATCCGGCAGCGGGCCACTATCAGTCAGTAAGGGGCATTCGGTTGTATTACGAAGTGTACGGGAAAGGCAAACCCCTCCTGCTGATTCATGGCAACGGCGGCACCATCCAGTCCTTTCACAAGAACATTCCTTTTTTCGCTCAGCAGTACCGTGTCATCGCCGTTGACAGTCGGGCGCATGGCAAATCAGTGGACCGGAGCGATTCGCTGAGTTTTGAGATGATGGCTGACGATTTTGCGGAGTTGCTCACCAAACTCAAAGTCGATTCGGCCTACGTTATTGGCTGGAGCGACGGCGGTATTAATGCTCTGCTACTGGCGATGCGTCACCCCGAAAAAGTAAAAAAACTGGTCGCGACGGGTGCTAATCTCTGGCCCGACTCGACTGCGCTGGTTCCTTCATTGTGGCAACAGATGCAGAAAGGTTACCAGGAAAACAAAACCAGGCAGTTTACAGACGCTAAGGAACGTAACGACTGGAAAGTCTTTACGTTAGATGTATTCCAGCCCAATATTTCCCTGAAGGCATTGCAATCGATCAAGGTACCTTCGCTGATTGTCGCCGGCGACCGCGATGTAATTACCACCGAGCACACCGTAGCCATTGCCCGACATATTCCCAAATCCTGGCTATGGATCATACCCAACTGCGGCCACGCTACGCTGATCGACCGCGCCGACGAGTTCAACCGAAAAACAGAGGAATTTTTCCGGGCTAAATAGCAGACGTTGGGGGGCTACGTTATTCCATGTGAAATACCCGTTCAAGCCGTAGCGCAACCGGCGAGTTGTCCGGATTGGTTTCCATCAGATCCGCCATGTAGGCCCACCATCGTTTCATAATTGGCAGCGTTGGCAACGCATCGGCGGTATGCCCTTCAGTACGTTTCTGCACCGCAAACAGAGTGCCCGTCGAGCGATCCAGATAGATTGAATAATCGCGGATACCAGCCTCTGTTAAAGCTGTCGATAATTCCGGCCATATTTCATCGTGACGACGTTGATATTCAGCCTCAACGCCCGGTTTCAGTTTCATTGTAAAGGCAATTTCTTCCATGCTTTTCAGATTCTGTTCAACCACAACGGACGTTTCTTTTTATTTAACGCCATTCCGGTTAGTTCGTTGCCACTAAATTCGTCAGGGCAAGCGAACTTACGGTTCGAAAATCATCGCTGCGTTGTTGGGAAGTATATGTATTCCACAAGTAGAATTTACGGCATTTCATCTTGTTTCAAATAAAGTATCTTCCCATTATTTTCTCCTCCCCGAAATCGCCACCCCCCGGTAAGTAATCCTCCGGAGGCTGTTTTTATGGGGGCCGATCAGACAGGAAAGAGTAGGAAAGTTGATAAGTAAGACGAGATAATTTTGTAAAAAACTACGAAAAAGTGGCTGTAATCTGGGGAGTTATTTTGCATGCGCTGGGAGGATTTGCTTCCGGCAGTTTTTACCTGCCGTATAAAAGAGTTCGTGGCTGGTCCTGGGAAAGTTACTGGTTTATAGGCGGCCTGTTTTCCTGGGTAGCAGCCCCGCTTATTATGGGTGCCATTACGGTGCCAGACCTATTCGGCGTACTACGTCAATCGTCCTCCGAAACTTTATGGTGGACTTATTTCTGGGGGGTTCTGTGGGGCTTTGGTGGCCTAACGTTCGGGCTGGCGATGCGCTATCTGGGCCTTTCGCTGGGTATGGCTGTTACGCTGGGGCTATGTGCTGTTTTTGGTACATTGGTTCCTCCGATCTGGCAGGGCGAATTTTACAAACTGATCAGCACTACGTCCGGCCGGGTTATTGTGCTTGGCCTGGTTGTTTGCGTAGTGGGGATTTCTATCTGCGGAATCGCCGGTATAATGAAAGAAAAATCGCTTTCAGATGCCCAGAAAAAAGCGGTGATTACCGAATTCGATCTTCGGAAAGGATTACTCGTAGCTATTTTCTCCGGAGTGATGAGCGCCTGTATGTCGTTTGGCCTTACCGCCGGGCAGCCGATTGCGGAATTAGCCATTCAACACGGAACGGATACGCTGTATATGAATAATGCCCCACTGGTTATTATCCTGCTCGGCGGTTTGACAACCAACGCGATCTGGACTATCTATCTAAACATACAGAATCGTACGTATTCAGACTACACCAACGCATCGACGCCCATTCTGGCGAATATTATTTTTTGCGCGCTAGCAGGTTTTACGTGGTATTTTCAGTTCTTTTTCTACGGAATGGGCGATAGCAAAATGGGCGAATACCGGTTTTCCGGATGGACGCTTCACATGGCGTTTATTATCGCATTCAGCAGTTTCTGGGGACTTTATCTGCACGAATGGAAAGGCGCCAATCAGCCAACCATGCGCACGATTACGCTGGGCATCTCGATGGTGGTTCTTTCAACCGTTATTGTCGGCATCGGCAACTATCTGGCGTCCTGACAACTCCGACAATTCGGTTAGAATAAATAAGCGGGCCGCCGTTGCAGCACAAAGAACTCACGTTCATGCTGCA
>NZ_JBMDWV010000270.1:0-10646 GCF_048594605.1 Spirosoma sp. | reverse complement strand
AATACCTCCCAGTAAGCTGGTTTAGAAACTAAATATGCGTAAAAATAGGGAGGTAGCCGCCAATAAAAAAGTATTTCACATTCATCTTCAGAAAGACGCTAGTGAAATACTTCTTATAAACTGATCTTATTTAAGCCGTTTTGGCGTAATTCTCGATGATCATTTGCCCTTTATAGAACAAATTACCTTCAAAGACGTGCGCATGATGCCGCTGATGAACTTCGCCTGTCTGTGCGTCGGTTGAGAGTGCTACAGGTGTCGCTTTATAATGAGTTCTACGCTTATCACGCCGGGTGCTGGAGTGGCGTCGCTTGGGATGTGCCATTTGATTACAGTTCTAAAGTTATCTAGTTCTAAATTAGTAGAGCTAATAGCGTCTGAAACCCTTCAGCTATACGACTCTATCAGATTAATTGTTATTTAATTTTCGTAAAGCGGCCCAGCGCGGATCAACATCCGGTTGCTCTTCGTCGTTCGTATCGGCGTCAGATCGATAGATCACTTTACCATTTTGCAGATCATCATCCGAATCTTCTTCATCCCGAAAACGGGGATGCAAACGCTTCATCGGAAGCGATAGGCTGATGAACTCGAAAATGTAACGGGCCACATTAATCGTTGCTGTGTTACGTTCAATGAGTTCAATATCGTCGCTTAATTCTTCATTATGATCGCCGAATTTCAGCAACATTGTCTGCCGTGTGTCAACCGGTTCATCATATTCGTCCAGGCTGCGGTCGCAAGTTTGCTCTACAGTACCTGTTATATGAAAATCCAGCCGAAGCATGGTCTCCGATCTGTCCAGCACTAAATGCGTCTGAACAGATCCTTTTTCAATTAAATCCTGCTCTAATGCAGCAAAAAACGCATCGTCCGACGTAAAGTCGTACTCATAACGTTTATTTTCCAGACCGACAATATGGATGTCGTATGTGCGTAGTACGTTCACCTCAGTGCCTCCTCTACAAAATAAGACCGCAAAGGTACGAAATGTTTGTGAATCAGGAAAGTGCTAGCTAAAATTTGCTTATACTTAAGCAAGTTAGTTTTTTCCTCAGCGCTTTTGCAGGTTAGTTCCTTTATGCTCCTGACCATTATTACGTTCACCAGCTTTGCCGTCCTGATACGTATTGTAGCCAATCCGCTTACTAACGTATTTCAAAAGCAACTCACTGAGCGATCCGCTGATCCCCTTTTCATCATTTCAATAACGTACGGTTTTCTTACACTGGCCTGCCTGGCAATGTGGCCGCAACTTCAGGTGTCAGGCTTACCGGTCGTGTTTTGGCAATGTATGCTCATAACCGGTCTTTTGTCCATGCTAGGCAACGTCTTTTTAGTGAAAGCGCTACGTATAGGAAACTTGTCCGTACTGGGTCCAATTAATGCGTACAAGTCTGTTGCAGGCCTTATCATTGGCATCTTCCTGCTCAATGAAATTCCTGGCTGGTGGGGCCTGATTGGCGTTTTATTAATTATTGGAGGCAGTTACGTCGTCTTGTCCGATAAACAGCAACGTAATAATTTCTCGTGGGCCGTCTTCCGGCGCCCTGAAGTTAAATTACGGTTATTAGCCCTGGTATTTTCAGCGGTTGATGGGGCATTTTTGAAAAAAGCCATTCTGCTCTCAACACCCGGTCTTGCTTTCTTTTACTGGTGCCTGTTTGGATTTGTTTTCACCTTTATCTGGATTATGTTCGTTATGCGTAAGCAGTGGCGCACACAAATGAATCTATTGGTAACGCACAAATTTACCTTTGTTGCCCTTTTCGCAGCAGTTGGCATCAATCAAATGGCAAGCAATATTGCCTTAGCGCACATTCCGGTTGGGTACGCATTAGCTTTGTTTCAAACGTCTGCTCTGATCAGTGTTCTATTTGGCTATCAATTTTTTAATGAACAGGGCATTGTTCGTAAACTCATTGGCGCCGGTATAATGGTAACCGGCGCTATATTGATTACAATTTTAGGCTAAACATCCGTTGCCGAACTGGGTTAAGATTACGTAAACACTTTCTGATCATTATGGCTCAATACCAACTTGTTGAAAAACACGCCATTCAGCAGCATAACGAATATTACGAACTGCGTACGACACAGGACACAGATCATCCTAAAAGTCTGTATTTCATAACGAATGAAGAAAATCTGGAAGACGTTGCCGCTACGATTGTTGCTGAGCATCTTTCCAAAGTGCAGCACTGGACTATAATACCGCACCGTAAAGGCAGCTGAAACCAGGTAATTATTTAAGGCAATAGTATACCGTTTCGGATTATTTTTTACTTAATACGATTAGGATTATACTGAGAACACTACCGAAAACGAAATTTTCGTAAAGTTTTAAACAATTCGGGTTGCTTATTGTTACACCAAACTTTATCTTCACAATACGAATAATACTGACTTAAAAAGTCAGTTCCTACCGTAACGTGACTCGATGAAGATTGGTAAAGTACTAGCCGTAACGAGCTTTTTACTAGCACTCGTTTGTTCGATTTCGTCTGCCCAAACGCTAACTCCTGCCCAGGCCCGCGCTGACTTAATTTTCCTCAAGCGTAAACTCGATTTGCTGCATCCTGGTATGGGCTATTACACCCCCCAGCTACAGATGGAGCATCTTTACGATTCCCTCTATAATCGGTTGACAGCGCCGATGGATTACATGAGCTTTTTTCGCCATGTCAGTCCATTTATAAGCGCTTTGAAGGACGGGCATACAAACCTGAACCATCAGAAAAATTACTTTGGTAAACACACTCGCTACGTACCTTTTTTTATACGAACTGTAGATTCACGCTATTTTATCAGCCATAACGTATCGACTGATACGAGCTTGCACCGCGGTACTGAATTACTTACGATTAATAACCGTTCAATTGCCGACTTACACCACGAACTGATGAATGCCGACCACTCCGGCTCGGATGGTGATAACGTTTCCGGACGGCGACAATGGAGCCTTGTCCAGTTTGCGGATTATTATGCGGCCTGGTATGGTTCTGCCGATTCGATCAGCGTTACGTATCGGACGGCCGGCGACACTACTATTCGACAAACGCGTTTACGGTGCCCCTCATTAAATAGATTTCGGGCAACTATGCAGAATCGGTATCATAATGAGGTCAGCAGCCTTGCTCAGCAACCTAATCTGTCAGTACGAATTGTTGATACCTTAACCCGTACGGCCGTTTTGCGGGTCTCTTCCTTTATGGGGCTGAAAAAAAAGGACCCGTTTCAGTGGGCTTATAACCGACGCCTGAAAAAAGCATTCAAGCAGTTACGGCAAGAGAATGTACAAAACCTGATTGTAGATATGCAGGGGAATGGCGGAGGAATCGTGTTGAATTCGGCCCGGTTGCTACGGTATTGGATGCCAAAATCATTCCGTATGATGGAACGCGAAACCATGAAACGGGCTGCCCGCGCCGAGCTTATTACCCGCTGGAATCCGGTTTCGGCTATAAATTTTAGCTTGCAATACAGATCTGACAATACAGGTGGCTTTTCAAGTCGTTCGACGCAGCGTTATTATCGCCCTCGACATAAGAATGCATTTAAAGGAAATTTATATTTTCTGATGAATGGAGCTTCTTTTTCAGCAGCTACCTCCGTATTGGCTAAAACGCTGGATGCAGGTGTTGGCACCTTTATTGGCGAGGCCAGTGGAAGCGCCTACTGGGGCGATTTTGCGGGTCAGTTTAAAACCATTACGTTGCCTAATTCACGACTGCAGGTTCGAATTCCGCTTAAGAAAATGACGCATGCCGTTACGGCCGATCGGGCAAACGGGTTTACGGTTGAGCCAGATTTCACGGTAAACAGAAGTTACGATGATCTGATTACGAACCGCGATTATGTTCTCGCCTATACACTTCGATTGATTCAGGAAGGCGTTGTGGCACGACGTCCCATTTCAACTCAACCGTTACAGGCCTCTATTCCATCAACTGATTTTCACTATTAGTTTTGTGCAAAAACGGCGAACCTATTTCTATGGAATGACTGTTTATCGATGACTACTAATTGATTCCTTGTGTATTGCATTGTAGACGTTGAAACGACTGGGGGCGTAAAAGGCCCTTCCCGCCTTACTGAAA
Organism: Spirosoma sp.; assembly: GCF_048594605.1. Lineage (GTDB taxonomy): Bacteria > Bacteroidota > Bacteroidia > Cytophagales > Spirosomataceae > Spirosoma. The sequence goes on along the minus strand of NZ_JBMDWV010000270.1, from coordinate 6,546 downwards.
TTGCCATCTTCCGTCATGACGGTCAACGGATTGTCGACTCTTTTCATTCGCTGCTGAACCCGGGCTGTCCAATTCCTCCGTTTATCCGGCACTTAACCGGCATTTCGGATGAGATGGTTCAGGATGCCCCCATCTTTGCCGATGTAGCGCAGGATGTTCTAAGCATTACGAAAGATGCCGTTTTTGTGGCACATAATGTCGGTTTTGACTTTGGTTTTATCCAAAAAGAGTTGAACTGGCTTGGTCACGATTATTTTCGCCGAACCCTCTGCACTGTACGAACAAGTCGTAAGCTAATTCCTGGTCACGCATCTTATAGCTTAGGTAAACTTTGCCGGGCGCTCAATATTCCGCTCAATGGCCGCCATCGGGCCCAGGGTGATGCGGCTGCTACGGTGCTGTTATTTGAAATGCTGCTCCGACACGATTCACAAGGCCTTATTCCACGCGCACATCCTCAATTTGAATACCCTAATTAGCTATTTCCCAAACGGCTTGGTTGTTTTTAGCTGTTGATAATTAAATGTCAACCTTACTTCCACAACGGAGTGCGGCTACTCAACTCAAAAAAACGACGCTTGCGTACGGCGCTAACTGGAACTTCAATAGTTGCCTGAACACCTTGTCCTGGCTGGCTCTGCCACGTAATGCGCCCTTTCAGAATTGCCACTCTCGATTCAATATTACTCATACCTAATCCTGTTGACTTTTTCTGCAGCTGTTCATAATTAAAGCCCAGACCATTGTCCTGATAAATTAATACGAGTCGTTCGGGTTGCCACACAATGTGCAGATCGATTCGACTGGCGTTCGCATGTTTCAATGAATTACTAACCAGTTCCTGCGTAATCCGGTAGAGCATTACCTCCATATCCGCCGGAAGCCGGGCGTCTTCGCTGGATTGATCCCTACCGGTAGCTGGCATTTCACTTAACAGAAACTGGGCGCTGATAACCCCACTCGCGCTGACGCGCGAAAACAGTTCTTCTACCGCTGCTACGTAACCATGCCGCTCTAAAGTTTGTGGATTGAGCCTTCGTAACATATTACGTACATCGCTGATTGTATCATTGATGAGCTGAAATACCGTATTTTTAAGTGATAAGATAGCTGGGGTTTCGCCCGCCTGCTGCGTAAGCTGAGTAGTATACAGTTTAATTGTGGCCAGCCGAGTACCAATTTCGTCGTGAATATCGCGGGCAATGTCTTTTTTGACCTGTTCCTGGATTTCATAAGCCAACCGTAAGCGGTCTGCCTGCTGTTCACGAATCCTGTTCTCGCGTTGACGTATCCACCACCAGATCGATCCCAGCAACAGCAGAATAACAAACAGAATAAAGGGTAGCCTTAACCAGAAAGGCGGTTCTATGTAAATGATTATCTGACGGGTATGTGTGCTCCAGTGACCGTCCTGGTTAGCTGCTTTTACCTGAAAAGTATAGCTGCCCGGCGACAGGTTTGTGTAACGGACATAGTTACGTTCACCCGCCGAAATCCAATGATCATCGTATGGAATAAGCTGATACTGATACGTATTGTGCCCATTACTGCTGTAATCGAGAGCCGAAAATTCCAGAGATAGCGTATTTTGTGTGTGATTCAGGTCGATCCGTTTAGCTTCCCCAATATATGTGCTACCCTTAAAAGGCTCCTCATTCACAGTAAGCGAATATATATACACGTAAGGATCAAACGGGCTGGTTTGAAATTCGTCAGGCTGAAATCGATTAAATCCGTTGACTCCTCCAAAGTAAAATTCACCGCTTGCGGTTCGCAGGAAAGCATTTCCGTTAAATTCATATCCCTGAAGCCCATCGTTTGGCGTAAAGTTTTTTATTGATTGAGTTACAGGGTCCAGGCGCGAAATTCCCCGATTCGTGGTCATCCAAACCCTGTTGTGAGCGTCGGGCAACGTACCATAAACAAATGAATTGGCGAGTCCCTGCTGCTCCGTATATATCTGAAACTGAGTTGTTTTAGGATTTAGGGTAACCAAACCACGATCTGAGGAGAGCCACAGGGTTTGTCGCGTAGGGTCAGGGCGAATGTTTAGAATCGTATAGCCTTGTAAACCTGATTTGACTAATTTCCATGAGTTCGTGTTTGCATAATCAGCAGATTTACTGATCCGTAATTGATAGCAGTAATAGCCGTTTAGGTACGTACCTACCCATAGCTGCCGTCTTTTTGAGTCAAACCACAGGCTGAATATATTCTGACCCGATAATGAATTCAGCTTAAACAGACTGCGCTGATTCGTATCAAGTACATACAAACCATCTTCTGTAGCCGCTATAAGCATCGTATCAGAAAGACTGGTCAGGTTTCGTACGTAATTATCTGACGCCCCTTCGGCAGCCGAAGGGAATAAAATTGACTCAAACGTTTTTCTTTCAGGATGGAAGGACATGACGCCTTTCGTCGTGCCAAGCCAGATACGTCCTTTCGGATCTCGATAAAGACTTTTAACGGTTGGCCGGTCAGCACCAGACGGCAATACGTTAGCGAAATATACTTCGTCGATACGATTTGTATAAGGGTTCAGGATATTGATTCCGTTTTCGGTAAGTACCCATATACGATCAGGGCGCTCTTCCAGAAAACCACGAACGGTATAGTTACTAAGCTTTTGATTGGAAGGGGACGGATTTATAGACTGACGCTTTAAAAATCCTCCGAACAAGAAAGCGTCTGGAACGATACGTGCCAGACCATCCGGATCTGTATTGGCCCAGACGATTCCTTGTTTGTCTACGTAAATCTTGCTGATTTTAAAATCACTCAGTCGCTGTATGTGGTTCGTGAACGTATTGATCTGCCTTATATAGCGCGACTTTTTGTCGAAGTAAAGCACACCGTCGCTTTCCGTACCGAGCCAAAGCCGACCTTGTTGGTCAGGAGCAACACTATGAATGGCACTAATGGATTTTTCTTCATTGGTGGTATAGGTCTGGTAAGTGTTATGTTGATAATCAAAGCGGATCAAACCGGCATCTGTACCTAGCCAGACCATATTGTCCTCATCGACGTAAGATGAGTAGACACTACGTACTGGACCAAACTGATTTTGTGGATGATCGCTGAAATAGAACGTAGTAGAGCGCGTATGCCGGTTATAACGCATTATACCTGTTGGTGCAAGCATCCAGACGTCCCCTGAGGAAGTGTATATAGGCGGGCTTCGCAGATCATATTTCTTTCGCAAATGCAGGGTTGCGGCCAACGTGGTTTTACGCTGCTTCCGGTACTCAAATTGTACCAGCCCTTCCGCGTCATTCAGAAACAGCAATTCAGTTCTGTTAACGTAAAAAGGCATCGTTCGACTAATTCCATTCTTATGGCTGCTCGCGAAGAAATAGTCGAATCGATCCCCTATCCGATCATATCGGTTCAGTCCTTCTTCTGTGCCAATCCATAAGTTGTTATCAGGATCTTCGACAATACCTAAAATGTTGGTACCTCGAATAGTGCCAGGCTGAAGAACGCCGTGTTCGTCTGCAACTGGCCGATACGTTCGGAAGTGGCGCCCGTCGTAACGGTTCAATCCGTCCTGAGTTCCAAACCACAGAAACCCCCGACTGTCTTTAAGCATGTAATAAACTGAGCCCTGAGTCAAACCGTCGCTTACGCCAATACGATCGACCCGAAAAGCTGTCGTAATAGAATCATGCTGCGCCTGCCCCCGGAGAAGTGATATGCTCCAGAGAAAAAATTGAAAACAGATATAGCCTACTAGTCGCATTATAGACATTGGCTGGCTCAGCAAGTAATTGTAAATGAGCTACGTATTTACTAAATATCCAAACCGTATTATCAATATACACTTGTTTCTTTCACTCTCTCCATCACAGATCAACAGCACAAGCGCCAGGCTTAATGGTTAATAGGTTTCCTGTACATTCGTATATTGGGTTTTCTCTTGTTTTAATCATCAAACTATGCGTTTTTTTAAATTCACTCAATTCTCGATTATGCTAAGTTCATCCATAGCACTAGGCCAGACAAATCAGACTCTTACTTACCCTCAAGCTCGCAAAACAGATCAAGTTGATACGTATCATGGCACTCAGGTTGCCGACCCATATCGATGGTTAGAAGATGATCGATCAGCCGAAACCGCTGCCTGGGTTAAGGCCGAGAACAAAATCACCTTCGATTATTTGGATCAAATTCCTTATCGGAAACAAATTCAGGCCCGACTGGAGCAAGTCTATAATTATCCGAAGTATTCTGCACCCAGCCGAAAAGGCGAATGGTTTTACTACTCGAAAAATGACGGTTTGCAAAACCAGGCAGTACTTTATCGGCAGAAGGGTCTTGATGGTAAGCCCGAAGTCGTACTTGATCCTAACAAGCTATCAGCCGATGGAACAACCCGTTTAGGAATTTTTGCGCTTTCTAAAAATGGCAAATACGCTGTTGTAGGCTTATCAAAGGGAGGGTCGGACTGGCAAGACTACCAAATTATGGATGTAGCTACCAAGCAGTACCTGCCGGAAAAAATCGAATGGGTTAAAGTGTCGGGAGCCGCCTGGCAAGGGGATGGTTTCTACTACAGTCGCTATCCAAAACCTGAGGGAAGCGCTTTAGCGGCTAAAAATGAAAATCACCAGGTATTCTTCCATAAACTGAATACTCCTCAATCGGCCGATCGATTGGTTTACGAAGACTCCAAACATCCTCAGCGATTCAATATTGTCAGCACTACAGATGACGAACGCTTTGTGTTGATGACGGTCAGCGACAGGGGTCAGGGCAAAGATGGTAACGCACTTTTCGTTATGGATGCCCAATCGTCCGACAAATCATTTGTACCAGTTGTAGCAGACATTGCAGACTTTAGCTACAATGTTGTCGACAATGACGGAGATCGCCTGCTCATTCTGACTAATGAAAAAGCTCCCAATAGCAAAGTGATTGCATATGACACGAGAAAACGTGTTTTCCAGTCTCTCATTGCTGAACGTTCCGAACCGATTGCGGATGGAAGCGTTAGCGCGGCTGGCGGCAAATTGTTTGTTGAATACACCAAAGACGTAACGTCGAAAATAGAAGTATTCGACTATAATGGTAAACGTGAAAGTGAAGTTCAATTGCCTTCTGTAGGCTCAGCCGGTGGATTTGGAGGGGAAAAAGACGATAAGTTTGTGTTCTATACGTTTACTTCATTTACGTTTCCACCAACTATCTATCGTTACGACATAGCCACTCGAAAAAGCACTGTTTTTCGGGCACCAGAAGTTGATTTTAAGCCTGATGCTTATGAAACGAAGCAAGTATTTTATACCAGCAAGGACGGCACAAAAATACCGATGTTTCTAACGTATCGTAAAGGCCTAAAACTTGATGGAACCAACCCGACGTTACTATATGGTTATGGTGGATTTAATATTAGCCTACCACCTGCTTTTAGTCCATTTCGAATTCCATTTCTGGAACAGGGCGGTATCTACGCACAGGCAAACCTGAGAGGAGGCAGCGAATACGGAGAGAAATGGCATGAGCAGGGCATGAAACTCAAAAAACAGAATGTTTTCGATGATTTTATTGCCGCAGCCGAATATCTGATTGCTCAGAAATATACAAGTTCAGAAAAATTAGCCATTCAGGGAGGCTCAAACGGTGGTCTATTGGTAGGAGCTGTGATGAATCAGCGCCCCGATCTATTTCGAGTAGCTGTCCCACAAGTGGGCGTAATGGACATGCTCAGGTTTCATAAGTTCACAATCGGATGGAACTGGATTGCTGACTATGGCAGCAGTGACAACCCTAATGAATTTAAAGCCCTTTATGCTTATTCTCCTGTTCACAATATAAAGCGGGATTTGAACTACCCTGCTACGTTGATTACAACTGCCGACCATGATGATCGCGTTGTACCTGCCCATTCATTTAAGTATGCAGCTACTCTGCAAGAGATGTATAAGGGAGCAAATCCGGTACTGATCCGAATTGATACGAACTCAGGTCATGGTGCCAGCAATACGCAAAAAACGCTCCAAACAGCAGCTGACATTTATGCATTTATATTCTGGAATATGGGTATCAAAAATCTTGCTACTACTAATTAAATATTTTGGAATAATACTAAAAACTCAAGTTAGTGAATAGTATTATTCCAAAATATTGTTATTATAAACTTAATAATAAGTCATTCATCATTTTCGCCATGTGTCGTTACTAAAAATTTATTGTCAGTAATTATTTAGATATTCATAAAGTAATAAACTAGAAACTCTTTTTATGCTACTCAAGCGCAAATAGTAAATGGTTATTAATTAGAATATCAAATTTTTAATCAACAATATGAGCAGGTAAGAGGCCATATTGCTGATAATAGTTTCTTATTTTTTGTATAAATACATTAGTAATAATCAGTCAACAAAAGCTGATTTATATAAATAATAAATAAATTTTTTATTCGGATTAACCTTCTGAAAATCAAATAGTTATTTATTAATCTTAAAGTTTATAATTTTTTATTTATTAAGCATGATAAAATTTATTTTGGATAAAGACTTAATAAATTATCTAATTAACTGACGA
>NZ_JBMDWV010000027.1:0-28074 GCF_048594605.1 Spirosoma sp. | reverse complement strand
AACGCCAATTTTTACGAACGTATCACCAGGCTTCGCTTCAGCATAACCTAGTGGCGTGAATTCTTCCACGGGGCCACTAATGGCATCGTGCAGCTTCGGATCGTAATGCTCGAACCAGGGCTCCACGAAGCTGTGGCTATTGTATTCGAGGTTTTTGAACGCGCCCGACCAGTCGAAGCGGGTGCCCCGGTAATACCCTTGACTGCTATCGGGAAGATACAGCGTTGTCTGGATCAGCCCGTTCGACAAAGTGGTCTGCGGAAAGTCGGCTAGGGGCAGGCGGGTCGCCAGGCCAAGCAACGCACAGGCGGAGAGGAGAGTCGTTTTCACAGCGCAACGGTGTTGGTAAAGACCCGTAAGGTTTTCACAAACCTCACGGGTCTATTCTGCTCTATTGATTCAGATTCGGATTGATCGACGTATCGGTATACGGTAGTGTAAACCAGTAATTAGCCTTTGTGATTGGTTTGATTGGTTGTAGATCCTCCGGACTTTTGGCAGCGTTGGCGGCTTCTACCTGCTCCAGACGTACCAGATCGAACCAGCGAGTCCGTTCGCAGGCAAATTCCCAGGCACGTTCCTGAACCACCGCATCAGCGAACTGAGCGGCCGTCAGCCCATCGGCTGGCGATAAAATCTTCGCTCCGGTGGGTAGCCCACGCGACCGAACGGCATTCAGAGCGTCGTAAGCCGCCTGATCAGGGCCGCTGGCACTACGTGCTTTGGCTTCGGCATAAATGGTCAACACGTGCGGGTAGCGCATCATCACCGTAGGCAGCGAAATGCTGGACGTAACAATGTTGCCTTTAATGTACCACTTCTGGTAATACGGGTGCTTGGTCAGACTGTTCTGCCAGGGAATTTTGGTAGCGCCCAGACCAAATTCAGTGCGGAACGTAGCGGTTTTGCGCGGTCCTTCGGGGAAATTTTTAAAGAAGTTCAGTTCCGCGAACATGTCGTCCCAACCGCCTTCTTCGCCGGGCATCGTCGTGTTACCATACGTAGCATTAGCGGTGCCGCTGCCGCCCGTAAACCCGTTAATCTGAAAAACTGATTCTGGAATGATGGCAACTGCCGGATCATTGGCGAACACCTCAGCAAAGGTCGGCATCAGCGAAAAACCATACGTAGCGCGGTTGTCGATCACTTCTTTTGCCTTTGCTGCGGCCAGTTCGTATTTGTCAGTTTGCTTCAACGGCCAGCCAGCCATTGTTAAGTATACATCGGCCAGAAACGCCTTGGCCGACCCCGCATTGGGCCGACCGGGCTCGCGACGGGTGTTGGGCAGCATGGTTTCCGCCTTTTTTAGATCCTCAACGATCAACGCATACACCTCTGCCGGAGTCGATTTCTTCATAGTCAGCAGATCGGCCGAATATTCGCCAGCCGTAACCAGCGGAATATTGCCGTAAAAACGCGTCAGCCAGTAGTACGAAAAGCCACGGATGAAGAACGCTTCGCCCGCAATAATATCGATTGTCGCTTTCGTGCCGGTGGTTTTCGCGTAGTTGTTTATGACGTTGTTGGCCCCCTGAATCGCTTTGTAGCAACCGTTGTAGACGGCGCCCGAACGCTGGTTTGTGGTCGATACGTTAAATTGATCAAACTCGCGCCAGTCGGCTTTGTTACTGGCTGGGTGAGTCGTTACGTCGTCGCTGCCAAGCGTTGCCGCATTGGCCGACGGATGCAGGAATCCCCACGTCCACTGAGTGCCCAGTCCCCGATAAGCGCCGGTCAGGGCAGACTCTAATCCATCCTGTGTAGAGAGTACGTTTCCGCCGTATAATAGGCCGGTTGTATCTTCTTCCAGGTAGCCTTTGCAGCCTGCTGTGAGTAGAGCCGCTATACCAACTATGAGTAATTTTTTCATGATTTCGTAAATGAGTTTAGAAGCCGAGATTGATACCGAGCGTGTATTGTTTGGCGTTTGGATACGAACCATAGTCGATACCGATGGCTGTATCAGTACCCGAACCAACCCGGGCTGATTCTGGGTCTGGACCTTTGTATTTCGTGATCGTCAACAGGTTGGTCGCACTGGCAAATACCCGTAGCGTCGCTTTATTATTTATAAATACGGTTGGTACGTTATATGACAACGTAACGTTCTTTAACCGAACAAAGCTACCATCTTCCAGGAACCGGCTCGACTGTGTGAAGGGCTGATAGGTTCTCGTAAAGGCTGGAACATCCGACGTTTCGTTGCCCGGACGGTAGTAATCCCGAATTTCGGACAGAATGAACTGGCGCGCATCGCCCGCGCCCGACAAAGCTGCTGCGCGGGTGTAGTTAAGTTTATCAACGCCAAACACGCCGTTGAAGAACACGTTCAGGGTCAGGGCTTTGTACGTAAAGGTGTTGTTCCAGCCGCCCGTTGCTTTGGGGAAAGCCCGGCCAATGATCTGGAAATCGTCAGTTGTAATGGTGTTATCGCTGTTTAAGTCCTGATAATGTGGATCGCCCGGTACACGTCCCTGTCGGGCTGCCTGATCAGCTTCGCCGGGTTTCCAGGTACCCAGGTATTTTAAACCCCAGTACGAACCCAGCGGTTCTCCTGGCATGAGCATAAATTCATTCGTTGTCGACATACCACCACCAACGCCTGTTCCTGTTCCTAAACGAGGGTAGTTACCCAGATCGAGAACTTTGTTCTGTAACGTAGCGAAATTCAGGTTTGTCTCCCAGCGGAATCCGGCTTTGTCAATGGGCGTACCACCGATCGAAAATTCAAAGCCTTTGTTTTCAACTTCCCCTACGTTGCGCGCTTGTGTACCACCACCGGCATAGCTCGGAATCGCTACGTTCAGCAGCAGATCGACGGTGTTTTTCTTGAAATAATCAGCTTCGATACGTAAACGACCATTCCAGAATTCCATTTCCAGACCCGCGTCAATCTGACGGGTAGTTTCCCATTTCAGGTCCGGATTGCCAGGGTTGCCCAGGATTACCCCCGCCGTAGCGGCCGTGTTGTTAAACGCTGATACGATGTTGCCGTACGTCGATAAGGTAGAGTAGGCACCGAGCGCCTGGCTACCTGTCAATCCCCAGCTTCCACGAAGTTTCAGGTTACTAAATACGTTCAGGTTTTTGATGAACTCCTCTTCCGATAACCGCCAGCCAAGAGCGAGCGATGGGAAAACACTGTACTTATTGGATGGTCCAAACTTGGACGAACCATCGCGCCGAACAGCCGCCGTGACCAGATATTTGTCTTTGTAGCCGTAGTTGATACGTCCCAGCAACGAAAACAGCGTCCACTTCTGATAACCAGATGCCACCGTGGCCGCCGTATTGCCACCGATATTATCGTAGCCTAACTGCGGAAAACGTAGCCCTGAAGCGCTGGCGGTGAAGTTCCGATCCGTAAACTGCTGGGTCTCCAGCACCGCTACGGCGTTAATGGAGTGATCGCCGAATTTTACGTCGTAGGTCAGGTTATTGGTATTTTGTAGCGTTACCTGTTCCGACGAATACCGCGATGCGTTCGGGACATTGTTGGTGATCCGCTTGCCCGACAGGTTCAGGTTCTGTGCATTCAGGTAGTTGACCGCATATTGTAAATCAAGCGACAGCCCTTTGATGGGAAGCTTGTAGTTGATACCTGCGTTCAGGTTCAGGCTGGAGCGCCGGGTATCAATCGACTGATCATAAAGGTAATCCAACGGGTTACGATACACGGAACCAATTGGATCGGTGAAGGTGGGCTGACCGTCGGCGCCGTAAGCGGGCGTAGTAGGGGCCCAGGCGAGAGCCTGCGTAATGGCGCCACCATCGAGTGTATTGTGATTTTCGGTACGTGTGCCCCAGAGGTTTACCCGAAACGATAGTTTGTCATTGACCTGCGTGTTGATGTTACTACGAAGGATGTATCGTTTAAAGCCACTATTATTCACGATTCCGTTCTGATTCAGGTAATTGCCCGATACTAGGTAGGTCGTTTTTTCGCCCCCACCCGATACGGTGAGCTGATGTTGCTGACCCGTACCATTGCGGAAAACAAGGCTTTGCCAGTCGGTACCGCCGTTCTGTTTGTACTGCGCAATCTGATCGGCAGTAAACGGTGGGGTTGTACCAACGGCCGTCGATCGAGCGTTCACGATTTCGGCAAACTCGCCCGCTGGTAATACGTCGTAACGTTTAATCACTTCCGATGTACTGAACTGCCCTTCGTAATTGACCTTTAGGCCGCGCGTGCCTTTTTTTGTTGTGATGATAATTACGCCATTAGCGCCCCGACTTCCATAGATCGAGGTAGCGGATGCATCTTTCAACACCTGAATCGTTTCGATATCGCTTGGATTTACGAAGTTGAAATCCGCCCCAATGTATCCATCGACGATATAGAGCGGGTTGTTATTGCCCAGTACGGAGTTGGCGCCCCGAATCCGAACGCGGGCATCACCACCCGGCGCTCCGTTGGTCTGGTTCACCTGAACCCCCGCTACCCGACCCTGGAGAACCTGATCAAGCCGGGTGATGGGCTGTTGCGCAAATTCTTTGGTCGAAATGGCGCTCAAGGCACCCGTTACGTCCGTTTTGCGCTGCGTACCGTACCCTACTACAACCACTTCACTCAGGGTTTTCTGGTCTTCCTCCAGTTGAATATTGATCACGCTACGTCCATTCACCGGGACGGTTTGGCTCACGTAACCGATATTCGAAAACACCAGCGATGCCGTGCTGGCAGCGTTAAGCGCGAAATTTCCTGAAGCATCTGACGATGTTCCGACGGTTGTACCACTGACCTGAACATTGACACCGGGAAGTCCCTGATTGTCGGGGCCGGTAACGCGTCCGGTAATTCGGCTGCCCTGCGCAAAGACGTAGCCTTGGCCAAGCAGCAGAAATAAGACAAGGAATTTTAGAGAGTTTTTCATGAAAATGGAATTGATTAGGAATTGTTGGTTATCAGGCGGGTCTCACCGCAGCGGCCACCTGCATTATGATATTACCAGTCCACCACTGAGCCATCGAGCGCGTTATACGATTCGGGGTTTTTCCAGTCGTGGCCAATCTTGTCTTTCATCTGGGCCTCGTCCAGTTCAATACCCAAACCTGGCCCTTTCGGAATGAGTACCGTACCATCGCTTTGCAGTTTGAATGGATTCTTGATGTAGCCATCGCCCAGCGAAACCTGCTCCTGTACAAGGAAATTCGGAACGCTGGCTGCCAGATGAAGACCTGCCGCGAGGGAAATTGGGCCCATCGGATTGTGCGGAGCTACGGGAACGTAGTACGCTTCGGCCATCGCTGCGATGATACGTCCTTCCGTAATGCCACCCGCATGACATAGGTCGGGCTGAACAATACTGACCGCTCGTTTTTCGAGTAATTCACGGAATCCCCACTTCGTAAAAATTCGTTCACCGGCAGCAATGGGTAGGTGCGTACCCCGGGCAATGTCGGCCAGTATATCGACGTTCTGCGCCTGAACCGGCTCTTCCACAAACATCGGTTTATAGGGCTCTAACTCCTTGATCAACAGCTTCGACGTTTGTGGCGGAATAGCACCGTGAAAGTCGATGGCAATGTCCATATCGTCGCCACCTGCTTCGCGCAGAGAAGCAAAATTGTCGATGGCGTATTTGATGAATTTTGGGTTTTCGACAATGTTGGCCGGATTCTTTTTAGCTACGCCCGTTTTAATGACCGTGTACCCTTCGGCTTTCCGTTTCTTCATGTCTTCGGCATTACTGGCGCGACCGTACACACGCACGCGATCGCGGGTGGGACCACCGAAAAGCTCGTAAACGGGTACGTTGAGGAGTTTGCCTTTGATGTCCCACAAAGCGTGATCGATACCGCTTAGCGCACTCGTCAGAATCGGTCCTCCCCGATAAAAAGCATGGCGATAAATAGCCTGCCAATGATGCACCACCGCCCGCGGGTCTTTGCCGATCAGATACGGCTCAACCTCTTTGATCGCCGTCTGAATCGTAAGGGCGCGCCCTTCCAGCAGCGGTTCTCCGAGGCCGACGATGCCTACGTCGGTATGGATTTTTAGGAAAATCCAGCGAGGTTTGACCAGAAAGGTTTCCAGTTTTGTGATTTTCACCTTGCTGTAGTCCCGAAACTGCCCGGGACTGGAAGCGTACGACGATTCGGGCAGAACCATTGTACTCATACCGGCAATACCCAGTACCGACTGGATTGCGCTACGTCGGGATACACCCTTTTTCTGGGGAAATTTCATCAGGATTTAGAGTAAAACTGCGTTTTGGGTTTAATCGATTAAGCTTGCGTAGAAAAATACTTTTTTGGATAGGACCGGATGCTTAAATCCGGCCCTATATATCGTAAGAAAGCTTCGATTTAGGGACGAATGAGTGTCCCGTCCATTTTCCGAACCTGCCAGTTGGATTTAGTGGTGATCGGGTATTTAGCGGCTTCTTTCTCGTTGATGTCTACGCCGATACCAGGAACCTCGTTGACCGACATGTAGCCTTTGTCCATTGTTGGGCAGCCACTGAATACCTCTTTCATTTTGTCGGAAAACGACACCGCTTCCTGAATTCCAAAATTCCAGACAGCCAGATCAATGTGGGCATGTGCTGCGTGACCTACCGGCGATACGTCGCCCGGGCCGTGCCAGGCGGTGCGTACGTTGAACCACTCACCCAGCCGGGCTACCTTCATGGCTGGCGTAATCCCCCCAATCTGCGAAACGTGAATTCGGATAAAATCGAACCACTGATTGACCATCGGTTCTTTAAACTCATTAACATTATTGAATAATTCGCCCATCGCGATCGGCACTGAAGTAACTTGGCGAAGCTGGGCAAACCACTTCATATTTTCGGGAGAGAATGGATCTTCGATGAAGAAGGGACGGTATTCTTCCACCTTCTTGATCATATTGATGGCTTCTATGGGTTGCACTCGCTCGTGGATGTCATGTAGTAGTTCGACCTCTTCGCCACACTGCTTGCGTACTACCTCAAACATTTTCGGAACAGATTTGAGGTAAAGCTGCACGTTCATGTAGTTATCCGTTTCGCCCCCGAAACCCGCAGCTTTGAAGTCCGGTTTATCGGACGTAGCACCAACGGCTCCATAGCCGCCCTGCTGAATACGAATGTGCTTAAAGCCCTGTTCCATGAACTTCTTGACACTTTCGGCGGCTGCTTCGGGCGTGTTGCCGCCCGCGTGGGTATAGCAGGGAATGGCGAAGCGAACCTTACCGCCCAGCAGTTGATAGACGGGCATCTTGGCGCGTTTGCCTTTGATGTCCCACAACGCCTGGTCCAGGCCGGAGAGGGCGTTGTTAAGTACGGGGCCGTTCCGCCAGTAGGAACTAACGTAAGCGCCCTGCCAGATATCTTCGATGTTGTCAACGTCTTTACCGACGCAGAACTCGTTGAGATACGTATTGATGGCTACCACCACCACCGCAGCCCGCTGGGTGAACGTAGCGCAGCCCAGGCCATAAAGTCCCGGTTCTGTGGTTTCGACTTTCACTACAATCAGGTTAGAGCCCTGCGGAGCCGTAGCGATGGCTTTGACCGATTTGATTTTGACCGGCGGGGCACCGACAGCGTACTGAGGGGTACCTTGTTGTTCGCGGGCTTCCGCCGTTGATGGGCCACCGAACAGGCCCAATAGACCAGCCGAAGAGCCGAAACCAAGCATTTTTAACGTGTCACGGCGGCTTTGATCAGGTTTATTCATGAGAGAAATGGTAAAAGGGTTGAGTTAAAAAACGTATGAGAAAGCAAAGTGAATATTCGAGCATCCTTCACCCCGAAACCTACTTTAAGGGTGAAGAATGCGTTTGCATAATTTTACTTTTTATCCCACCATACCCGCGTATCGAGCGTGTTTGGACCCTGCCGGGCGATGGCTTCGTTCATTTTTCCAGAATTGACAATGATCTCACTATCAGGATAAAGGAGTCGACGGATGAAATCGCCTTTTACTTCAGATCCCGGATAAGGATTTTTCTTGAGAGCCGGATAGCCACTACGTCGGAAATTGGCCCACGACTCGTTACCGTCCAGGAACGTAGCCACCCAATACTGCGTGTTAATCAGGTCGAGTGCCTTGCTGGCGTCAAACGGATGGGCATCCAGATACGCTTTAATCGAAGCCTCTGGAATGGTTGAGCCGTACGAAGCCATCTGTTCCAGATTGGCCCGAATCCCTGCTGCGTAATACGTAGCGGCTGAGCCCGTTACCCAGCCTCGGGTGGCTGCTTCGGCTAGTAAGAGCTGGGTTTGCGCATGCGTGATGTGAAACTCGGGCGCATCGAGTTTCAGTACTGTATTGAGGTTGACCTGGGTATAATCCCAAAGGCTCACCACATTATTGGCCGCAAACGTCGAAGAAATGGAAACGTCATTGTAACCCACCGGCATACCAACCTGCACCGCCGGATCAGACGATGCGCGCGCGGCTACCTGCTCCTGGCCACCTTTGGCACCGACGTAGCGTACGGCGAAAATGGGCAGTCGAGGATCGTTATTCGCTTTCAGATAGTCGACGAAAGGGGCCGCCAGGTAGAAATTGGTTTTTTCCCGGGCTTGTAAGTGGTTGGCAATGTAATTGTTATACAGCGATGTATGCCGAAGAATCGAGTTGTCGGCATTGGATTGGAAAACCCCACCCGCTACGGCTTTCTTGACGTAGGCTTCGGCAGTTGCCGGGTCAACCTTGGTCAGGCGCATGGCGGCACGTAGCATGAACGAATAACCCAGTCTCTTCCATTTCGCTACGTCGCCACCATACAAAATATCCGTTACAACCGGCTGCTGAGACGTAGTGAGGGCGGCCGAAGCCTCATCCAGCTCCTTCAGTATATCCTTGTAAATGTCCTGTTGCGGGTCATACTTTGGGTTAATGGTTTCGGTTGTATAACCCTGTCCAGCTTCGAAGTAAGGAACATCGCCATACGTATCGGTCAGAATCATAAATACATACGCCCGCCAGATTCGGGCTGCCTGATACGTATTGATTTGCAGCGGATCGGATTTGGTCTGATCCAGTACCGATACAAGCTGCTTTATTACGTTGCGGTACATATTCTGCCAGACCAGCGGGGTATTTCCATTATTAACCTGATCGTAGTTTCCGCCGGAAAGTGAACTTCCATAGGGTGTAATGATCTGCTGCACAATGCCGAAATTGTAGCACAACATACCCAGCGTGCCAAAACCGTCGAGGTAATTGGTATTGATGATTCCCTTGTTCAGCACCATCGATGGTGCCAGCGACGTAGGGTCGACCTTGTTGGTATTAACCTCTGTAAAGCCCTCATCGCAGCCCGTGAGCATACTTAGCGAGAGTGCCACTGTGAATATGAATTTTATGTATTTTTTCATGGTTTGAAGACGTTTATGAACCCCAACCCCTTACGTGGGGGCCTAAGGCCTAAAACAGAAAATTAGAATCGTACATTGAGGTTAAAGCCCATTGTGCGGGTGGGGGGGAGCCCAGGCCAGAAATCGAGCCCAACGGAGTTGTCCGACGAAACCATTGCTTCTTCAGGATCCATGTTCTCCGTCCACTTCTTGATAATCAGTACGTTATTTGCTACGGCACTGAGTTTTATGCCTTTAATGAACAAAGACTGAGGAAGGAGTTTCGTGAAATCGTAGCCCAATGTAATCTGACGCAGTTTCCAGAATCCGGCATTATTAATAAAATCTTCATGGATACCCAGCGGATTTAGCGATTCGTAGAATGGTTGTACGGCTGCCCGGGTCTTGTTGATTTCACCATTTGGATTGACACCGTCGCCAATCACGTAGCCTACATCCCGGCCGGGCAGTGTCCGTTTCGACAGGCCGTGGCGCAGGTAGTTGATGTTACGTCCGGTAAGCATTTTGTGCCCCAGCTTGAAGTCGATCAACACCGATAGATAGATGCCTTTGTAGGTAAACGAATTGGTAATGCCGCCGAAGTAAGTCGGAAGTGCGTTACCTACGTTCTGGAGCGTGTTGTTACGTAGTGGCATACCGCTATTTTGATCGAACACTTTCCGGCCCTGTGCATCGCGCAGGTACATGAAGGTGTATAACTGCCCGATGGGTTTGCCCACAACCTGATTGAGCACCCGACCGCTACCGCCACTAACCGTAATAATCGTGTCGTTGGGCGAGAGACCGAGTTGCAGCACTTTCGACGTATTATACGATACGTTGGCGTTGAAATCCCAGCGGAAAGCGGGCGTAACGACGGGCGAGAAGTTAAGGGCCATTTCGAGTCCCTGGTTCATACTACGTCCTACGTTAATCAGCTTACTGGTGTACGACGACGCATCTGAAATCTGAGCCGCCAGAATCTGGTCGTTGGTGGTTTTGTGATAGTAGGTAAAGTCGAAGCCAACTTTGTTATCGAACAACTTCAATTCAAGCCCGACTTCCGCTTCCTGAATACGTAGCGGCCGTAGGTTTTTGTTCGGTACGACCGATGCATTGATACCACCTACCGGGACGAGCTGACCGGCTGGATTCGGGAAAGAGTTATTATCGACCTGGTAGTATAATGCGTTCGAATACGGGTTTACGTTATCCGAGCCAACCTGGGCATAAGCCGCCCGGAGTTTACCGAACGATATCCAGGTGGGTAACTTTTCGAAGGCTTGCGAGAACACGAAGCTACCCGTTACGGACGGATACAGAATGCTCCGGTTGGACGGGGCCAGGGTAGAAAACCAGTCGTTACGTGCCGTAGCCGTCAGGAACAGGTAATCGTTGTAGGAGAGGGTAGCAGAGCCGAACAGCGAGTTGATTTTCTTTTCGGACAGACCGTAAACGGGGTTTTTAACCCGGCCGTTGGCTACGGTGTACAGGCCTGGCTGCACAAAATCCTGTACGGTCACACTATTGTAGTCGTTGCGGGCATAACGGGCATTTCCGCCCAGCGTTACGTCGACGCCGATCTTACCAAACGTTTTGTTGCCGCCCAGAATAAAGTCGAGGTTTCGTTCGGTATTCTGCCGCACGTCCTGCGTATACGAGCCATTCACATACCCAACAGGCGCTTTGGCAATAGGGGCGTACCCGTTTGGAATGTTGTAATCCTGGTTTCGTACGTAATAATCCTGCGCAATACGTCCCTGTAAATATAGCCAGTCGGTAAATTGATAACGTAGCGCGATGTTGCCAAAAACGCGGTCGCGCAGAATATTTTCGAAGTGATAATTCATTGAGTAGTACGGGTTGTTCCGTACCAGAAAGCGCGAGAATACAAACTCGTCGCCATTCGGTTTAACCTGGTTTTCACGCAGCGCCTGGAATGGCATGGAGTTCGCCAGCGTGAAAATGACGGTCGATACAGAAAAGTCCTGTGCATTGAGCTGGGGCGGATTTACGTTATTCTCTTTCGAATAGTTGATATTGCCCAGCACCGTGAGTTTGCTGCCAATATTTTGCGTAAATCCTAGGTTGATCACCTTCCGATTGAAGGTGTTGTTTTCCATAATGCCCTTGTTGTCGGTATTGCTCAGGGAGAGGCTAAAGCCGCCGTTCTGGCCATTATTGGCTACAGTAACCGTATTGGTGAAGTTGGTGCCTGTACGGTAGAACTGTTTCACCCGGTTGAAAACCGGTTCGTACGGCCAGGTTTCGTTGTCGAACAGGGTCTGCGTCATGCCTGGCTGAAACTTCTCGCCAAAGCTCCACACACCTGATGTTGGGTCGGCCGTTGTGGGCCGTTTGCCGCCCTCGCCCTGACCGTATTCATACTGAAAATCAGTGAAGTCAAGCGCTGTTTCGGTGGTAAAGTTGGTATTGTATGTAACACCAATTCCTTTGCCAGAACCCCGGCTTTTAGTGGTAATCATCACCACGCCGTCTTTCGCGCGCGAGCCGTATAGAGCGGCTGCCGTCCCGCCTTTGAGAACGGTCATAGTTTCGATATCGTCGGGGTTGATACTGCTGAGTCCATCACCACCGTCGGAATTGTTCATGGCTCGGTTGCCGAAGTCGCCACCAAGCGAGTAGTTGGAGTTATCGATAGGTACACCGTTGACCACAATCAGCGGATTGTTTTGCCCACTAAACGATGACTGACCGCGAATCCGAATTTTCGACGTTCCGGCCGGTCCCGAACCCATACTGGTAATATTTACCCCCGCCATTTTCCCCTGCAAACCGTTCATGAAGTTGTTCGTACGGTTCACGTTGATCTGTTCGGAGTTGACCGTTGCCGTAGCGTACCCCAGCGTTTTGGCTTCGCGCTTGATACCCAGCGCCGTAACAACGACCTCATCAATCGCTTTGGCATCCTCCACCAGTTTTACATTAATGATCGAGCGGTTGTTGACCGGAACCGTCTGGCTTATGTAGCTGATGTACGAAAAAACCAGTGAGGCATTAGCCGGAGCATTGATGAAATAATTTCCTTCGGCATCGGTCGTGGTGCCCGTCGACGTACCGCCTACGACTACGTTCACGCCAGGCAACCCTTGATCATTGGTACCCGTCACCTTACCAGTGACTCGGTTGGATTGGGCAAATCCATAGCTCTGACAAAGCAGCAGCCATAGGAGAAGGAGTGTTAGAGGTTTTTTCATGATTTAGGAATAGTTAAAAGAAAAGAAGGGGCGCCAGGATTTACAGAATTGGCAATGAAAATGCCTGGCCTGTTTACCCCTCAGGGGGATTCAGGAGCAAAAGCTTACCAGTTATGAATCGATCCATCCGGCGCCTTCAAAATCGGGTGAGGGAACTTCGTATTTTCTTTTACTTCAAAGAGGAAGGTCGCCTTCTTCGGGTCGAACGTAACGCCAAGCCCCGGATTCGGGTTTAGGTAAAGTTTGCCGTTTTTGAAATTGACGAAATCTTCGTTGAAATAAGCTGGGCGTTCAGGTTCGCCACCGCCTAATTCCATCAGGCAACGCATCGGACTGCTGGAACCCAATACGTGCACCAACGTAGCAGTCGCCAGTGGCCCGGTAAAGTGCGGAATCATACCAACGTAGTGCGTTTCGCACATGGAGGCCAGTTTCCGGAATTCGGAGATGCCACCCGTATTCGGCAACGTAAAGCGCGTGTAATCAATCAAATGCTGTTCAATGAACGTATTACTGTCCCAGCGATCGCCAAATTGTTCGCCGACGGCAATTGGTACGTTGGTCATCTGACGTACCGTTTTATACACATCCGGATTTTCGGAACGTACAATGTCCTCGACGAAATACGGCTCCAGATTTTCGAGTGCCTTGCAGATTTTAACCCCTTCGGTGGTATCGAAACGGGTGTGCAGATCAATGGCCCACTTGCCGCCACCGCCCACGGCCGCGTCGATACGTTTGCAGAATTCGATTGTTTTCTTTGCGTTGTCGTAGAAATCGAATGGGTCAGCGCCGTTGCCGCCCGTTGGACCAATCCGGTAGGCACGCAAACCCGCTTCGATACAATCGCGGGCGCGTTCCTCTTCAGTTTTGGCTTTCGAAGCCCGGAAGCCAGTCGCGTAACATTCTATATAATCGCGCGTGGCTCCGCCCAGTAGTTCGTAGACCGGTACGCCCAGCGCCTTTCCTTTAAGATCCCAGAGCGCCATATCCAGTGCACCCTGTGCGTGTAGCTTTTCGCGTCCTGGCGGGTAGAACATACCCCGGTAAAGATTCTGCCAGATGTGCTCAATCCGAAATGGATTCTCGCCAATCATCATTTGGGCCAGTTGCTCAACCATGTCTTTTGACCCACCTTCGCCGATGCCAATAATGCCTCCATCGGTTTCAATTTCGACAATACCCCGTGCCTGATTGAATAGGGGCTTATTATAACCCGGAGCCGCGTAGTAGCGGATTTTGGTGATTTTTAGTTTAGGGGGTGCAGCGAAAGCCTTACCTACAGGAAGACCTGCTAAAACGGCTGATGAACCAACTAGGGCAGACTTAAGAAAATTTCTACGTTGCATAAAAGTAAGAGTAAAAAGAAACGTTTCGCTTAATCGTTTAAGCAATATGGCAAATCAATGTCTATCCTATAATCTTCGTTTTCGATGATGCCCTGACAATCAGTTCGGCTTTCATAAGAATCTGGGCTGGGCCTTTCTGATGATTTTTTATTTTATCGACCAAAAGCCCGACGGCGGTTTGGCCCAGTAAACCAATCGGTTGTTTCAAATAGGTGATTGGACAATGGTACAGGTCGAACACTTCTGCCTGGCCAAAACTGACAATCGCTAAATCGTCCGGAACTTGTAAACGCAATTCATTGAAATACTTTAATCCATTGATTGCCAGGCCATACGTAGCAAAAATCAGGGCATCTACCGGAGGTTTCATAGCCGTTAATTCGTCAATAGCTCCTCTCACTTCCGATTCGATAGCGCTGAACCGAACTTTTTTAAGCCAGGTTTTCTGAAAAGTTATTTTATTGTCTTTCAAGGCATCCTGATACCCGCGTATTCGTTCATGCATATGAAACAGTTGCGATTTATAGGCAACCATTCCAATACGTTTATAGCCATTGCTAACTAGGTGATTTCCTGCGTCATAGGCGGCCTTGTAATGATCGGTTGAAACAAAATCCGTTTGTATATCCGGAAAATACCGGTCCAGCAGAACGAAGGGGATGTTTTTATCTTTCAGATCCTGAACCTGACTCGCTGAATCTTCAGAAGACACAATAATGAACCCATCGACTTGCCGGTTAATCAGTACGTTCAGCAAATCCCGTGACTTGTCGGGGTTTTCATCCGAACTACCAATAATGACCGTATACCCATTCTTCTTTGCTTCATCTTCAACCACTCGGGCAATGTTCGCGAAAAACGGATTGGAGATGTCGGCAATGATGAGGCCGATGGTGTGGGTTTTTCCGCTTCGCAGACTTTTTGCCAGATGGTTGGGCTGGTAATGGAGTTCGCTCGCAATCTGTTTGATTTTGGCGGCAATTTCCTGGCCAACCCGACTTTCTTTCTCTTTACCGTTCAGGACGTAAGACACAAGGGCTGTAGAAACACCCGCTCGCTGCGCTATATCCTTTAACGAAGTTTTTTTAGCACTCATTCACTATCAGTTGCGTTCAAATCTATGCTTAATCCTTTAAACAAAAAAATATTTTTCCATATTTTTTGATGATTTTTTGTCGAATAATTCTATTTGTCATGGCCAGATTGCTAACCCGGCCATGACAAATGGAACGACTAATGAATCTGGGTATCAGCAAAATGGATCATTGCCTTACTCAGAAACGTAACGTATTCTTGATTTGGCTGACCGTTCTGACTCGTAAAGCGCGGATCATCTACGTACAACTGCGCTAGTCCTTTGTAGGCTTCCGCCATATTCTT
The DNA here is from genome assembly GCF_048594605.1 of Spirosoma sp. GTDB lineage: Bacteria > Bacteroidota > Bacteroidia > Cytophagales > Spirosomataceae > Spirosoma. The sequence goes on along the minus strand of NZ_JBMDWV010000027.1, from coordinate 12,831 downwards.
CGACTGGCAAACCGATTCACCCCAAAATCCCCGAATGTTCTGGTAATGCCGCGCTATTTGCTGTTGTACTACGTTGCTTTTCGGGTCCAGATGAATCATACCGGCAAGCTTCTGCGCGATATCCTGCGCATCCGCTTTCAATTGTTCAAACCCGGCTTTGCCCATCTGTTTCAGCTTACGCTCGCTTTCCTCGATGGTTTTTGCTCCGTACTTCTCTATGGCCTCCTGGCGGTACTCCTGACCTCTGGGGAAGCCCTCGTATAACTCTTCGTGTGTTAACATGACTCGTTCTCCTTTTAAAGTTGAAATAGTTTTGTCAATCGTTACCAGCAACGTAGCAAGCCTGTCCTGCCTGTCTCTAAGCGCCTGCTTATGACTTTCCAGTGCGTTCAGCAGGTTAAAATTGGGGTCTTCCAGAATGCTGAGAATCTCCTCGAGTGAGAAATCCAGTTCTTTGTAGAAGAGAATCTGCTGCAGACGGATTAGCTCTTCCTGACCATACAGTCGGTACCTGGCCTCGGTACGTACTGACGGTTTTAACAGACCCAGGCGATCGTAGTGATGTAATGTGCGCACACTGACACCCGCTAGTTTCGCCAGATTTTTGACAGAATAGTGTCGCATAACTGCTTATCAAATTGACGGTAGCAAATGTAGACTATGACGTAAGGGGAGAGTCAAGAGAAAATTCAACTTTTTTTATTTCGGAGGTCTGATGGTAACGTTACCGGGAACGATTGCGTAAAAAAAGGTCAATATCCTCTTGAATGAGTGCTGATTTTAAGGGCAATTTAGAGGTGAAATCAAGGTCGATCGGTTTCGTGCGGGCTTCTCCAGGCGATATTGACGGCTAATTCATCTATGAAAATTCTCTCCGGTTTGACGGTGGCAGTCATGGCGATGGCCTTCCGTATGGCTCCTAATTCCCTGACCAGTCAGGCAATCCCTGCTGCTGTGTCCCACTACGTTCCGGGACGCGATTTGCCGGAAGTGAAATTACCAACCTTCCGCAAAGACACCCTTTCCATTCTGAAATTCGGCGCTGTTGCTGACGGGCTGACAATCAATACGTTGGCCATTACAAAAGCGATTGACGAATGCAACCGAAAGGGCGGTGGTGTGGTCCTGATTCCAACCGGACTTTGGGTCACTGGACCCATTTTGCTTAAAAGTAACGTTAACCTGCATCTGGCAAAAGGAGCCTTGCTCCAGTTTACGGACCAGCGCGATAGCTATCCATTGGTGAGCACGACCTGGGAAGGGGAGGACGCCATCCGAAATCAGGCGCCTATTTCGGGTACGGATCTGGAGAATATTGCCATTACGGGTCAGGGGATTCTGGATGGCGCTGGTGACTTCTGGCGGATGGTTAAACAGAGTAAAATGACCGATGATCAGTGGAAGAAGCTGGTCGCATCGGGTGGCGTACTGAACGACAAGAAAGATATATGGTATCCATCGGCGCAATCGCTGAAAGGAGCCAGTGGCGTAGTGAAGACAGGCCAGCCGATGAGCTATTACCAGGAAATTAAAGATTTTCTGCGTCCTAATATGCTAAGCCTGACCCGTTGTAAGCGCATTTTGCTGGAAGGCGTTACGTTCCAGAATTCGCCCGCCTGGTGTCTGCATCCGCTTCTATGTGAGCATATTACGTTGCGCGGTGTTACGGCGAAAAATCCCTGGTATGCGCAGAATGGAGATGGACTGGACCTGGAATCGTGCCGGAACGGGCTGGTTGAAGATTGTACGTTCGATGTGGGCGACGATGGCCTTTGCATAAAATCCGGTCGCGATGAGCAGGGCCGCAAACGCGGTGTGCCGACCGAGAACATTATTATTCGGAACTGCCGGGTTTATCATGCGCATGGCGGCTTTGTCATTGGTAGTGAAATGTCGGGTGGCGTTCGCAACCTCTACGTATCGAACTGTACGTTTATGGGGACTGACGTTGGCCTGCGATTCAAAACGGCGCGGGGACGTGGTGGCGTGGTCGAGAACATTTTTGTGGATGGCATCGACATGACCGATATTGCCGGAGAAGCCATTCTGTTCGACATGTATTATGCTGCGAAAGACCCGGTACCTCAACATGGCGAATCCAATGAGTTGCCCGCTATTCCAGCGCAACCGCTTACCGAAGCAACGCCCCAATTTCGATCGTTTCAGGTACGTAACGTACGCTGCAAAGGGGCCGAAACGGCGATTCTGATTCGGGGCCTGCCCGAAATGGCCGTAAAGGATATTCTAATCGAAAACGCTGTATTGCAGAGCCGTAAAGGGCTTGTCTGTATCGAAGCCGAGAACATAAACCTGAAAAATGTTGCGCTACTTACCAGTGCCAAAACGGTTATGCAGTTTCAGAACAGCCGGAACGTAACACTCGACAAAATTCGGTACGCTGATCACACGGACCTGCTGATGCACATAACAGGCGATCGTTCGCGGGCCATTAATCTATTAAATACCGATACGTCGCGCGCTAAGAAAACGGTAGAAACTACCGCAAATGTTCAGGCAAATGCGTTGACAATCAAGTAAGGTCAATCAAGTCACAGCCGTAACCATCGAGTTAAAGAGAACATAACGGTTTATCGCTTTCCCGCGTACTTTTCTATTACTTTGTGTTCTCCGTGTCCCCGTTGTCAATCCATTTTATACTCATGAAGAAATTCTTTCTTGTTTGCTTATGCGTACTGCCAACCTGGGTTTGGGCGCAGACGACACCCTGGTCGCAGAAGATGACGGCCACCATTATGGCGACCTACCCCGATTCGATCATGTATAAAGGTGGGCGAGTGGCGCACTGGGATTACGAGATGGGGCTGGTGCTGCACGCCATTACGCAGGTGTGGTATCGCACGGGCGACGCGCGTTATTTCAATTACGTGAAGAAGCAGATGGACCGGTACGTAAACGACGACGGCACAATCCGGACCTACGATCTGAGCAAATACAACATAGATTTCATAACGCCTGGCCGTTCATTGCTGATGCTGTATCAGCAGACGTTGCCGAATAAAGAAAAGTACCGCAAAGCCGCAGACCTGCTCCGCAAGCAACTGGCCGAACAGCCCCGTACGAAAGAAGGTGGTTTCTGGCATAAACAGATCTACCCGTATCAGATGTGGCTCGATGGCCTGTACATGGCTGAACCGTTCTACGCTGAATACACGGAACTGTTTGACCCCAACGGAAAGGATTTCGACGACATCGTTAACCAGTTTGTCTGGATGGAGAAGAATTCCCGCGATGCCAAAACGGGATTGCTTTACCACGGCTGGGACGAAAGCCGCCAGCAGAAATGGGCGAATCCACAGTCGGGAAAATCGCCAAACTTCTGGAGCCGGGCTATGGGCTGGTACGCAATGGCGTTAGTCGACGTACTGGATTACATGCCCGCAACGCATCCCCGCCGGGGCGAGTTGGTAACCATTCTGCAACGGTTTATGCCCGCCGTTGTGAAATACCAGGACCCGGCCTCTGGCTGCTGGTATCAGGTAACAGACCGCATGGGCGATAAAGGCAATTACCTTGAAGCGTCGGGCACGAGTATGTTCGTGTATGCGCTGGCGAAGGGCGTTCGTATGGGTTATCTGCCCCAGTCCATGTTGCCCGCTGCGAAAAAAGGCTTCGACGGTATGCTGAAAAACTTTATTACGACGGACAGTGAAAAACTGGTTCATCTTGAGAAAACAGTGCTTGTTGGCGGACTGGGCGGCAATCCGTACCGGGATGGTAGTTACGAGTATTATTTAAGCGAGAAAATTCGTCAGGATGATCTGAAAGGCGTTGGCCCATTTATCATGGCCAGCGTCGAAATGGAGATTGCGGAAGAGAATGGATTAGGTAAAGGACGTACCGTAGCGGTCGATAATTACTTCAACCACGAGTTTCGGAAAGATCACAATGGTCAGCAGGAGCCGTTTCACTACGTCTGGGAAGATCGTCAGCATTCGGGCTTCTGGTTGTGGGGCACTACGTTCCGCGACCTCGGCGCCAAAACCACTACGTTAGCTACGGCACCAACGGCCGCGTCGCTAAAAAATGTAAATGTCTATATTATCGTTGATCCGGATACGCCGAAAGAAACGCCCAAGCCCAATTACATCAGCGAGGCTGATACGAAAGCGATCAGCGATTGGGTGAAAGCCGGGGGCGTTCTGGTGCTCATGGCTAACGATACGTCCAATTGCGAACACACTCACCTGAACCAACTAGCAGCGCAATTTGGTATGCAGTTTCTGCCGAAAAATATTAATATGGTGAAAGGAGATCAGTACGAGCAGGGGCGCGTAGACATTCCGGCTGGCAACGAAGTTTTCCCAAATACGAAAGCGGTTTATATCAAAGAACTCGCGCCCGTTGGCCTAAAAGCACCGGCGAAAGCCGTCGTTACCAAAGACAAGGATGTTATCATCGCTACGGCTAAAGTGGGAAAAGGGATGGTGTTTGCGGTGGGTGATCCCTGGCTTTATAACGAGTACACTGACGGGCGCAAAATACCCGCTACGTATCAAAACTTCCAGGCGGGCAAAGACCTGGCCACCTGGTTGCTGAAGCAAACCGGTGCTACGTCGTCAGCTACGGCCAGCAGCCGGAAATAACGAAAAGCAGCCCGCCAGAAACCTATAAATTCTGGCGGGCTGCTTTCCAATACGTCCAACGTAACGCACTTACAAAAACTGGATCTGGTTGAAGTTTTTAAGTACGGAAGAGGCTGTAAGGGACTCTCGTACTGAATTCAGCGGATCAACGTCGGTTAACTGACCAAACGACAGACCTGTCAGCGATTCAATGCTGGCGATAGGTACCTGAGCCGTATCGTGCTGACCGAAAATAAACTCTTCTTCCCGTAGAAACCCTTCCTGCGACATGGTGTAACCTGTTGCACAGAGCTCTCCGGTTTGATCATGGATGAAGGTAATGATCTTCCAGAATGAACGGGGAATTTTCACGCCAAACTTAATGGGGTCATCCGCCTGAAAGATCGGGCCGGTAAAGACCGAAATACGCATATCATCCTCACGGGCGTTCTCCAGTGCATAATCCTCCAGACCAAGCCAGATCCCCGCATTAAACGGTTGCATCTGCGGTACGGCATTGGTGACGTGCATCGAATCGGCGTTGCCCTCGTTGGCTACGTCAGGACTCCCCCAAACGGGATCTTCCCGGCGGGTCATGTGCCCCCGGCTGAATTTGGGTTCATTACCGTAGCATTCCTTCATGATCTGGGCTTTGGCGGGAATCCTCGGATCGAGTCGCCAGCCTACCCGCTTGCTGCGCACGGAGGCTTTCCCATCGATGTTGACAGCGCTGAAGAAGCACATCCGCCGGCTGCGGCTCATCACCACTGAGAAATGCTGGTATTTAAGCACATGCTGTGGTTTGCCGGTAGGTCCAAAGGTTAGAATATCCTTTTTGAGCGAATCGTTGGGTTTAGGTAGCGGTACATCAGCGTCAGCGCCTAAAAAATCAGATACGTAACCGATTCGATCGGCATAATCGGCCGGGGTCGCTTCACTGTCTGCAATCAGATCGTCATCATCGGTAGCTTTCGTGACCTGAGATACCGTCGAAATTTTGACTGGCGTTACGTCCTGATTATAAACAGGATTACCGATGGTAACGCTAATCTGAAGCGGAATAGTAAAGCTAACCGTTTGTTGCGAAGCCGACGGTTGCAAGGTAGCGGGCAACGTAACAACAGCGGGTAGATTATGGTCGGCACCGTTGTCGGATGGAGTTACATGATTCATGCCTGAGCCGGGGTTTACAGACGCTTTTTTTAGTTTTTTGAGCCGCTCGCTGATGAGGGAAGCCGATACGGCAAAATTGCTTTCCAGGAAACGTCCGGCGAAATGAATGCCCAGTGCTTTCCCCGATTTTAAATCAAGCACAACGGAGCCTGAATTTCCGCCCAGCGTTGAGCAGTCATGCAGCAAAGCATCGGTCGTCAGACCCGTTACCTGACCGGGTGCCAGTCGCTTTTTGTTGTACACATCCCCAAAAATATCCGTCATTAACTGCTGGTCAGGAATCCGGCTATCACGGGCTGGGTAGCCAATGACGGCGATATCAGGTTTGCCTTTCACACGATCCGTTGACAGGGGAATGGGGTCGGCCAGCGTTTTGCCCGCGATGGATTTAACCCGCAGGAAAGCAAGGTCCGGGCCGCTTTCCTTTTCGATGTGTAAAATGCTTTCGACGCGAAACGTAGCATCCAGCGTATTGTTAAATTCCTCGATAAAATCAATTGATGCGGACATGGTCCGGTTGGCAATACCCTGCCGGAAAACAAATCCCGTGTTGTTGTTGCTGCGACCGAACAATTCCGCTACGTGCCGATTGGTTACGACAATGTTTTCATCAACAAGCCAGCCGGTTCCTACCCATTCGAAAGTCGGGTGGTTTTCCAGTTCAATACGTCCAACGGCCTTGATGGCGGTCGTTAAGCGAGGACGAGCATCCGTCAAACGATTTTGCCAGACTGCACTCTCGGCGTCTCTGAACTCCAGAACAGCTTCATCGTTGAATACGCTCAACACCGGACGACCTACCCGCAGGACAATGGTTTCGAGGGTTGCACCGGGTCCAATATTTTCAAAATCACCGGCGAAAGCCTCCACCATTGGGGTTAAGCTACGCGCTTCTTCCTGGTATTTTTCCTGTTTACGGACTTTCTGAAATTCACTGGCTAGCTCGGGGTCATTCTCCTGTATTGTAGCCAGAACCTGACTCAATTTGTCTTTTAAGTCTTTCATGAGTAATGATGATTTAGGATAGGCAATGTTAGGGCTTAATAGCAAGGGGAACAACGGGAGAATTCCGGCTTCTTGCAGGGGAATTTACTGGTTTACACTCAGTTCGCGGCAGAAATACGTAACATGCGCGCATAGCCTATTTCCCGATTTGTCCAACAAATTGGTATAGCTACTAACATCGGATTTTACTTCATTATCCGAAAAACGCCAGTGAAGAAATAAAAACTAGCTGGTCAGCCGGGCCGACTGGAGGTTATTGAAGCAGTTATCGAGTAAACATGCTTGTGATCGGAAGTACGGGGCTAATCAGCGAACCATTAAAACAGTCCTTGTCCCAAAATCTGCTTTATATCAGTTGGTTCATTATGCAAAACGAAGACGTAGACCAAAGCCGCCAGAATTAAATAACTGATTGCCAGCCATTTTTTTTTCTGAGCGAACTCGGTGGGATGGTGGTAATAGTCGTAAATCATGGACGCCGATAAACCCATGACCATGAGGAAGAACGAGAACACGCCGAAATCTGTTCGGTACATACGTACAGGCTCCATAAAACGAGCGCCTGATACGATATACAGTAACCAGGCTCCAAAACCAGCCCGATAAAGATACACACTCAACCGTCGGTCATTTTTGAGGTCGAAGAGGTCATCGGTAAATTTTTCGGACATGATTTATTTACTTTGAGTTGGTGAAGCTAACGATTTTACCTGATAAACGCAAAAAGACAATGCTTGATTCACAACCGGTTAGCGTAACGCCGGAATTCAATACGATGCGGGTTGAACTCGCTCGCGTAGACGACGCCTTTCATTTTGAAGCTGTTGGCACCTCAGGTGTAGCGTTGCACATTGATGGAGCCACTGACATTGGTGGGCACAATGCGGGGGCACGCCCAATGGAAATGTTACTGATGGGACTGGCGGGCTGCACGGCCATCGACATCATCCTGATTCTTCAGAAACAAAAACAGGTAATCGAAGACTTCCGGCTAACGGTGGACGGACAACGTATCAAAGGCGCTACACCAGCACCCTTTAAAAGCATTCACATTACGTATATCCTGAAAGGCCAGATTGATCCGACTAAATTGCAGCGGGCGATTGATCTGTCGATGGATAAATATTGCTCGGCAACGGCCCAGCTACGGCCATCTGCCGAAATTACCTATTCCTTTGAATTGTCGGAATAGAGTTTCGACAATCGAGCCTGTTTGAACTTTCCAAAATCTCTATGTTAGAGATGGATATTTGTCATTCCGACCATAGGAAGAAATCTCAAGTATGTATTAGTGGGGAGTTGAGATTCCTCCCTTCGGTCGGAATGATAAAATCAGCCATTTTTTTACCCTGAGAGAAAAGTTAAACACTGTTCAACACATAAGGAACGTAGCAGCTTACTGAGTTACCGGCACAAACAACACGGCATCGGCGGCTACGGTAGCGTCGGTTTTCTGCGTGATGAGTTCGACGTAACTGTCTTTGCCGGTCGGCAACCGATACGAGCCCAGCGCTACCCATTCTCCGGAGGTTTGCCCTACAACTACTACGTCGGCGGGTTTCACTGAAATTTCTTTTCGGGTTTTTCCGTCAAATACAGCGAGGCCGATCTCCGAAGCGGGTTTTTCCAGACGGGGCAGATATAGAAATACCTGATACGTACCCGCTCGCTGGATGGATGGGGTGTATTGTACCTTATCGCCAGTTTGCCGGCCACCGAGCAGATAGGACGGGCCGTAGCCTCCCTTGCTTTTCGAGTCGGATTCCCAGCTACCCGTTTTCGTAACAGCCACTTCGTTGTTGTCATCCACCAGAATTTCGGCTGTACTACCATCGGCCAGCGGGTTTCGGACTAATTCCTGCTGAAGTTTCGCTACGTCGACTTTCTGGACACTCGTTTTCGCGTCGATAGCCATTGCTGCAGCCAAGGCTGTCGACTGACCCAGTACCATAAACACGGGTTCCATCCGAATGGAGCCGTACGCAATGTGCGAAGCCGACAGGCAAACCGGTACCAGCAAATTCTGACAATCGGCTACTTTGGGAATCAGCGCGCGGTACGAAATCGGGTAGGGGCCGAAGCCGCCCACTTCCACGTTACCTTCATTCTTTGTCATTTTCTGGCCATTTTTCTCAACTACAACCCGCTGAATATTATGCGAGTCCATGGTGTAAGCGGCCATACCAACGCCGTCATTCACTACGTCCCGTCCCTGACAATTGGCTTGGGTCATGACGTAGCTACCGATCATCCGACGCGCTTCCCGAACGTAGAGCTGTGGCGACCAGTTTCCCGAATCGGTGTATTCGTCTTTAGGATAACCCCATTTCAACATCTCCTGACGTAGTGGCTCTGGAACGCGGGTGTCGTGCCCGAAAAAGTACAGCAATCCTTTGGTGTACGTTTCGTGTTTTTGGATGATTTCGGCACGTTTGGCATACGTAGCGTCGGGGTATTCCCAGTTCATACCGATCATGTCGGTCGAGAAACCGTTACGGTTGTTGATATCGGTTTTGTGATTCGGCATCCGACTCCAGATAAAATACTGGTTGAGCGAGTACTTGCCAGACTGGGCTTCGATGAGTCGGGCGAGTAGATCGTAATGAGTTGAGTCGTAACCGACTGGGCGCGTAATGGGAACCTGATTAGCCGGATCGTCGCTGAGGCAGATTCGGTAGTTGTAAGCCTGTACTTTACGGTCGCCTGTGCCGTTGGGCAGCAGTTTCTCGTCGCTAATCCCCCAAAGCAGGCCCGATTCGGGTTTACCCGACGTTTTGTGCGGATCGATGCCATCGGGAAGCTGGTGCCCCGTCATCAACTGAACCCCGTTGATTGTTTCGTTGTATTGCGTATTGGCTTCGCGCCCAACGTGGTATGGTACGCCCGCTTTGGCCATCAAATCGCCTTCGTATGAGCAATCGATGAACATTTTAGCGCGAATGGTTTGTTTCTGGCTGGGTTTATCCGAGTTTTCAACGATAATTTCCTGAATACGCTGATTGGTTTTACGCACCTTATCGAGTCGGTGCGAGAGCAGTACATTGATCTGACCGCGTTTCACATAGTCGGCATACAGATTTTCGGCAACGTGTGGCTCAAAAATCCATTGTTCAAATTTGCCGTAGTGCTGCCCAATCCTGCGGTAATAATCTCGGGCTATTCCCGTAATGGCATATTTATTTCCGATATCAGTCAGTCCTAAACCGCCCGTAGTCATGCCGCCGAGGTGTTTGCCGGGTTCAATAAGCAGAACGGATTTTTTATACTGTTTGGCTGTATAAGCAGCAATAACACCACCCGACGTTCCACCATAAATGCAGATATCAACTTCTTTAACCGATTGAGCGACGGAGGACAACGTAGTAATCAATAAGGCAAAGCTCAGGCAAGCAATGTGTCGAAAAAAGGAATACAGCATAACTGAAAAGACGAGTGAAGGATTGGGAAAAACAAATGCTTTACCTTAAAAGGACGTAGCGGGGCAATTCTCTTGTAAGAATTTGATTTAAATGGAGAATAGCCACTCGTAAACGTGGATCTATTCTGAGCGGTTGTCGGAGTTTTTTTTACGAATAGTTGATTTACGCCGTTCGGCTTACGAATTTTGGTCATGCAACAATATCACGACCTACTTCGCCACATTCTTCAGAATGGCACCCGCAAAACCGACCGTACAGGAACCGGAACCATCAGCGTATTTGGGTATCAGATGCGCTTTAATCTGGAAGATGGATTTCCGCTTCTGACCACCAAGAAAGTCCATACCAGGTCGATCATCCATGAACTGTTGTGGTTTATCAAAGGTGATACCAATATCAAGTATCTGAAAGACAATGGCGTATCGATATGGGATGAGTGGGCCGACGAGGATGGAAACCTGGGGCCGGTATACGGTAAACAATGGCGTAGCTGGGCAGCGCCCGACGGTCGGGTTATCGATCAACTGAGCGACGTATTGCGTCAATTGAAAAACTCCCCCGATTCGCGCCGGATGATTATTTCGGCCTGGAACCCCGCCGACGTACCGAGTATGGCGTTGCCGCCCTGTCATCTGCTGATGCAGTTTTACGTAGCAGATGGCAAGCTTTCCTGCCAGCTTTACCAACGTAGCGCCGACGTATTTTTGGGCGTACCGTTCAACATTGCCAGTTATGCCTTGCTGACGATGATGATTGCGCAGGAATGCGGTTACACGGCCCACGAGTTCATCTGGACGGGTGGCGATACGCATCTGTATCTGAACCATCAGGAGCAGGTCGAGACGCAGCTTTCCCGCGAACCTCGTCCATTACCAACCATGCGGCTAAACCCGGACGTAGCGTCGATTTTTGATTTCACGTATGAGGATTTCACGCTCGAAAACTACAATCCATATCCAGCCATTAAAGCGCCCGTAGCGGTGTAGGAAATGGAGTATTACGACCAGATTTTTACCCAGTCGGAGAACATCATTGCTACGTGGACTAATCAGGAGTTCGAGCAGTGTACCTTTCGAAAACTTGATTTTTCCGGCACGGCGTTGACGAGTTCAAACTTCATCAATTGCCGGTTTGAGGATTGTAATCTGACGAGAGCTGAACTGAAAAACACGAAACTGTACGACGTCAGCTTTGTCAATTGTAAACTGGCTCATGTCGATTTTAGTCACTGCAACGCGTTCGGCTTTCACGCTGATTTCGAGGAATGCCAGCTTGATTACACCATTTTTCTGAATCGTAAGCTCAGAAAAGCACATTTTATTGACTGTTCAATTAAGGAAGCGCAATTTCTGAAATGCGATCTGACCGGTACGGTATTCAAAAACTGTAATCTGGAACTGGCTAAGTTTGAAGATGCCAACCTCACTCAGGTTGATTTTGCTACGTCCTATAATCTGGAAATAGACCCCGAAATGAATAAACTAAAAAAAGCCCGGTTCTCGCTGCATAGCTTACCCGGGCTTTTAACAAAATACGATCTGGTGATTTCGAATAGGGCTTAGTCTCGCTGGCTGATCAATCGCTGATATTCTTCTTCAATCATGGAGCGTTCGCTGCCACCGTGGTATACCTGAAAATAGTGTGAAGCCAGGCCAATACCCCAGCCAAGCAGCGCAAAAATTGGCCAGGGGAAAACGCTATGCGAATCAGAGACGACGTAATTGGTGAATGCCCAAATGAACCATAAACCGGTATTAACGATCAAATATGTGCGCAGGTGCATCCGAAAATCGACGCGGGCCTTTGCCTGTTTCCACAAATAGGGGTCGTATTTGGTATTATTTTGATTCGGTTCCATGAGAAAAAGTTGGTTTAAATTGTTGTCAGATAGGTATTAAAGAATAGGAGCGTTCTCGGGGATCGCTTCGCTTTTCAGTTTCAAAAACTTCGATTTATACCGATTAATCAGGTAACTACCGGCGAATGTAGTAAGGCCCGTAGCCACGACAACGACCGGCCAGAACTGCTTCATCGGAAAAAGTCTGACAAGCGTTTCGGCCCAGAATGCTGCATATAAACCTACCACCGACCAGTTCATAAAATAATAGTGGTAGTGCCGCCAACTGCTGACGTAGCGTCGGAAGATGACCGGTAACATACCTCCCAGAATGGAAATGCCACTAAATAGGGCCGCAATGTGAAAGGGACCGAATTTGCCAAACAGCCTGTAAATCAGGAAGGCCGTTACGTTCACTAAAACCATTGCTACTACGTATCCGTAACCAACGCGTTTGTGCATCTGAGTTCCTTTGTTCATGAGCAGAACAGCCGCGCCGAGCAGCATGGCGGCCAGGGCAGATGTTAGGTGAATAGCGCCGGTTGTCGAATAAACTAGATTGGTTAACATTTTTTTTGGAGGTTATGCGTCAAAGGTAAATGGCAGGCTTTATCTAAATCTCTATCAATTCGACCGATTGCCTAAATTGCGGAGTCAAATACTGTTTTCTTATGACCAACTCCGAAATTGTTGACCTGCTTGAACTCACGGGCCGGTTAATGGAACTGCACGACCGCGATCAGTTTAAAACCCGCTCGTTTCAGACGGCTGCGTTTAATTTAGCTAAATCCACCGCCGATCTGGCGAATCCTCC
>NZ_JBMDWV010000269.1:0-19915 GCF_048594605.1 Spirosoma sp. | reverse complement strand
GGCACTGGCCAGTTGTTTTTCAAGTTCGTAGGCGATGGATGCGTTTTTCTCCGCAGTCGTTACGTCCGTCCCTGTCAATTCAAACAGACGGGTGAGGTATTGTTGATACCCTTTTTGAATAGCGACCGTTGACGAATCAGTCTTGAAATAGTATTCTCGTTCCGGTAAACCGATTCCGGTTTGAGAAAACTGAGCAATATTGATCGTACTCTGTTTGTTATCGGGGCCTACATAAAAACCAATGATGGAACCATTCCCTACTTTTTGCTCATCGGTCACCAGCTTCAACAATGAAGGAACATCCGTTACGGCATCGATGCGGGCGAGCAAGGGCCTGATGGGTTCATAACCGCGTTTATTAATAGCCGCTGTATCCATACCCGACGTATAGAAATCGCCCACTTTCTGCTCAAGGCTCCCTGATGGATACTTACCTGTCGAAATGCTGTCCAGAATTCCCTGTAGCCGTATACGCTGCGGATAATTCAGAAAGGAATACGAACCTACACCCGTTTGACTGGGTGGTATCTGGGCCGTATCATACCAAATGCCGTTGGCATAAGTAAAAAAATCATCCCCTGGTTTTTTTGAAGCGTCTACACCCGTAATGACTACGCGTTTTGTATTCGGAACCGAAACACGATGACAGGCCCCTGCCAACAACAGTAATAGAGAGAAATAGACCAGTTGTTTCATAGTTTGTGATTTATAGATTTTGATCAATATATATCGATGCATTCCCGGCAAATTAGATATAGTGATTTGAAAATATACAGTTGTGTATAAAAAGCGAACCCTACGTGTAGTAGGGTTCGCAAATCTATTCTGATACAAGCATATGTATCTTGTTTTACTTAATCTCTCCAACCATGTCTTCGGGTTTTACCCACTCGTTAAACTCTTCTTCCGTCAGATAGCCAAGTTTGAGAGCAGTCTCTTTCAGCGTAGAGCCGGTTTTGTGGGCGGTCTGCGCAATTTCGGCAGCTTTGTAATAGCCAATCTTGGTATTCAGGGCTGTAACCAGCATCAGCGACGAATCGACGTGTTTTTTGATGTTGGCCTCGATCGGTTCGATGCCTTCCGCGCACTTGTCGTTGAACGATACGCAGACATCGCCGATGAGCCGGGCGGAGTGCAGGAAGTTGTAAATCATGACCGGCTTGAATACGTTCAGTTCGAAGTGGCCCATGGCCCCGCCAAAGTTGATCGCTACGTCGTTGCCCATCACTTGAGCCGCTACCATTGTCATGGCTTCGCACTGGGTAGGGTTTACTTTACCCGGCATGATTGATGAACCTGGCTCGTTGTCAGGGATGTGTAATTCACCGATACCCGCACGAGGTCCTGACGACAGCATTCGAATATCGTTCCCAATTTTCATCAGGCTGGCCGCTACGGTTTTCAGAGCGCCGTGCGCTTCCACAATGGCATCGTGAGCAGCCAGGGCTTCAAACTTATTTTCGGCGGTAATGAATGGTAAGCCCGTCAAATCAGCAATGTGTTTCGCTACGTTCTCCGAGTAGTTCGGGGGGGTGTTGATACCCGTACCAACGGCCGTTCCGCCAAGAGCCAGTTCACTCAGGTGGGCCAGCGAATTGTTGATGGCGCGTAAGCCGTGATCCAGTTGCGATACGTAGCCAGAAAACTCCTGCCCTACTGTCAGGGGTGTAGCGTCCATGAAGTGCGTCCGACCAATTTTAACGATGTGCATGAACTGCTTCGATTTCTCAGCCAGCGTATTACGTAGTTTGGTAATACCCGGAATCGTTACGTCCAGCAGGATTTTATAGGCCGCAATATGCATAGCCGTCGGGAACGTATCATTCGACGACTGCGATTTATTGACATCATCGTTCGGGTGAAGGAACTTCTTCTCGTCGGTGAGCTGACCGCCTTGCAGTACGTGTCCACGATACGCGACAACTTCGTTCACGTTCATGTTCGACTGCGTACCCGAGCCCGTTTGCCAAACTACTAATGGAAACTGATCATCTAGTTTTCCATCGAGAATTTCGTCGCAAGCCTGCCCGATCAGATCACTTTTTTCTTTCGGCAATACGCCCGCATCGAGGTTGGTCAGCGCGGCTGCTTTTTTGAGATATGCAAATGCCTGAATGATCTCACGGGGCATTTTATTGATGTCCTGAGCAATTTTGAAATTCTCAATCGAGCGCTGGGTTTGAGCGCCCCAATACACGTTAGCCGGAACCTGTACCTGGCCCATCGTGTCTTTTTCGATGCGGTATTCCATGAATCAGTCGATAGTGTTTAGTTGATAGTCGATAGTGATTAAGGACTATCCGCTACAAAGGTAGCAGGCAAGTAGGCTTCATCCTGAACATTCAACCTTAAAACTATTTAGTACTGAGCCGAAGAGACGCCATCTAAGCTCGGAATAAGATTTTCCTCAATCGATTAAGCCCTGACAATCTGCAATTTATTAGCTATATACTCGGCTACTACGTCTGGTTTCTCCCAGGGTAGTAAGTGAGCCGCTCCGTCGATCACGTCTAACGTAGCGTTTTTCAAATAAGGCAGCACCATCCGGCGGTGTACATCGGGAGATAGATTTGAATCCTCAGAGCCTACCGCGATATAAATCGGTACGTCGATTACGCCCACACGAGCCGAAATATCTTCCAGACTACCCGATAGCAACCAGGCATCCCACGCGGCTCTGGAACTGCGCAAATTATCGGCAACAATCTGTTTCTGAGCCTGTTCTGAAAGCGGCACTTTGGTTATTTTTTTGAGCGTTTCTTCGGCGGCTGAGCGCTGGCCATATCCCCGAAGCAGTTGTTGTCGCGTATCGTCGGGAATCGGCTCCGGAACGGGGGGCGATGGCGAAAGTAAAATCAATGATTGCAGGCCAGCAGGTTGACGGGCAGCCAGCGCCAAAGCCACTTTACTGGTCATGGAGTGACCAACCAGCACAAAGGTTTGAATGGCTAGAACACGTATCAAGTCGTCAATATCATCGGCCATATCATCGACGGAATAGCCAGTTGACGGTGCTTCTGAATCGCCAAAGCCGCGCATATCGACAGCGATGCATCGGTATTGGTTCGATAGCAGATCCATGACGGTTTGCCACTCCAGTGCTGAACCACCGAAGTAGTGCAGAAAGATGAGCGTAAGCGGGCCGCTCCCGGATTCGAGTATATTGAGCTGAACGCCATTTACGATCTGTTTCATTATACGTTCACTTTCAGGCGGGCAGGTTGTCCAGTAATTTCAAGCATTTCACCGTAGGGAACGATGGTTATCTGTCCGAACTCTTTTAGAATACTCTTATACGCTTCAGCGACGGGCCGGGGTTTGCGGTTCATATCGAAAAGGCCACACTCATTTATGCGGTTGTTCACCTCGCCAAGTTGCGTATCCCAATCGATCTGATCAATCAGACTGTACCACGTAAAGCCAAGAACAGGCACCCCATCCCGACGCATTCTGAGGATACTAACCCATTGTTTGTAGAGCCAGATCGGTGCCTGATCGGCCTCGAATACGTTGGTTTCAGTGTGCATAACCGGCATCCGATACCGCTCATAATAATCTCTGGTAATTTCGTACCAGCCCAGTACGTCCATCGATGTCTCGACATAACCGTTTGGTAATTTTATTCGCTCATTACGTCCGTAGTAGTCGTTACCCATGATCTGATAGCCCGGAGGTTTTCCGGCCATAAACCAGTCGTACTCTTCCCGAGTCAGGCCGTTGTCCATCATATACATGGCTACGGCTGCCGACGGCTGATTGGCGTACAGCAAGTCGAGGGATAAAAACCGCAATTCATTTTCAAGTGCGATTTCGGGGGAAGGGCTTGCACATAGTTCATGGGTGTATTCCGCGCTTTCGCTTTGCACGATAACGCAGTCGTTTCGGCGTTTGGCAATCTGCTGGTTTGCCATAATACTGGCCGCTACGCAGTGCTTGAGCGCCGTAACAAATCCACGGTCGGTTTTGAGCTGTTCGTTCCAGACGCCGTCTTTTCCACTGATACGGGCCGTAACATAAATCTCGTTGACAGGCGTGTAGAAGCGCACCCATGGATATCGATCCGCGACGGCTCCGGCATATTCGGCAAAATGAATTGGCAACTCCGGATTCTGGTAATCACCGACCCAATCGGGTACGCCGAAGTGCATCAGATCCAGAATCGGGGTGATGCCCAGCCGCTTTATTTCGGCCATGACTTCATCAGCAAAGCTCCAGTCGAACTGACCTGGCCCTTTATGAATGCTGTAATAAGGCAGACCGTACCGTAATACATGCAGACCTAACTCTTTAACAAGCCCTAAATCTTCCCGCCAGCGATCATAATGCCCACACTCGCGCAGCATATCCCGCCGAACTGTGCCCTTTTTTATGGTAGGGTATGAACACTCGATGCCGGTGGCAAACATGAAATTGCTTGGGCTGTCAAGCGGCAGGCCACTGCCATCGCGACCGCTGGCTCCACCAAACTGATCACCGTCATAGTTACCGTTACCGTAGTGTTTTTTGATAGTATCTAAGAATCCCTTTTTAGCCATGTTGAGGTAGTGCTGGTTATGTTTTTTATGCGTCCAACCGTTTTGTACGATCCAGAAACCGGTCGGCGGTACGTAGCGATAGTGCCATAATCGTTAAGGCCGGATTGACACTTAGCGCACTCGGAAAGGTGGAGTTATCACTGACATACAGATTCGGAATATCGAAAGACTGTCCGTCAGCATTCACTACATTCCTTTCCGGATCATTACCCATCCGGCACGTACCGATGACGTGCGCATTACGTGGAAACGCCCAAACGTTTTTGGCTCCGGCAGCCGCCCAGATGTCCCGCATTGTTTTATCGGCATGAGCGGTCATTCGCTCTTCGCTTTCCCCGTTTGAAAAGTGGATGCGTGGCTTGGGTAATCCACGGACGTCTTTTTCGTCGGATAGCTCCAGAAAATTATGCGAATACGGCAGGCAATCGCCCAGAATGTTGATGCCGGCAACGTGGTTATAAGCCGAAGCGGCTCGTTTCAGCGCCTGTCCCCATAAGCCGCGTCCGCGTGCCATTTGTGACAGATACGTAACGGGCATGACGCCGATGGATTGCAGTAAGTACCCACCCACAAAATCCGCCTTATGCGGTCGATGCGTATCCTCCGAAATAATGGCGCCAGGAATACCTTTGTAGGGGCGCACATCGTCGTCGAACTCGCCCCAGATTTGCAGAGCGGTATGGGCCATTACGTTACGTCCTACCTGACCGCTGCTGTTGGCCAGTCCGTTTAAGAGAAGTAACCGGGGCGTTTCGATGGTTCCGGCGCAGAGAAATACGTACCGACACCGCTGCCTCTCTTCCTGACCGTTACGTATGTATACGACTTCGCTGATTCGACCGGACGCATCCCTAATGAGCTGTGTGACAAAACTTTCCGGACGTATTTCGGCCCCGTGCCGTAGAGCCAGTGGAATGTACGTTACGTCCATGCTGGCCTTAGCGCCATTGTTGCATCCGGCCTGGCAAAATCCTCGGTTAGTACAGGCGGGGCGGTAGCCAACTCCTTCCTGATAATAGTCGGCGGACAAAGCCGCGTTGGCCGCTGGCGAGGTTTTAATACCTAACTCTTTGCACCCTTTTTGCATCAGTTGACCCGCACCGTTAACAGGTAACGGCCCCAATGCATAGGCTCGTTTGCGCGCTGGCCCCCACGGATAGGGCGATGGACCCGATACACCTAAAAACTGCTCGACTTCGTCGTAATACGGTTCGATCTGATCAAAACCGATTGGCCAGTCTTCGCCAACACCAAATTCAGTGCGTATCCGCAAATCGTCGGGCTGGACACGTGGCGTATAAGCTGTGTAGTGCAATGTAGAGCCCCCAACACCGATGCCCGAATTGTTGTTACCGAACGGCAACGGATCGTTTCCTGCGCTTAGGCGTTCATCTGTCCAGAAAAGTTTTCCCTGCGCTTTTTCGTCGGTCGGGAAGTCGCTTGCCGGGTTCCAGTGCTTCCCCGCTTCAAGCGCAACAACTTTTAATCCTGCCTGAGCAAGTCTCGACAAAAGTGGGGCACCGCCTGCCCCCGTTCCAATAACAATGGCATCAACTGTTTCTTTCGTAGTGTAGTGGGGCATCGTACCGACTTAATGGCTGTGAACTACTTATCTATTTGTTAAGGGGTTTGGTTCACGACTTTCCAGTTGATTCAGGCCAATACGTTCCCAGGCGGGCAAGTCAGCCATACCAACGTACCCTATTTCTTCCTGCGCCAGTGGATGACTGTAGTAGTTTTCAACTGCTTCGGCCAGCAGTTCTTCAAAAAATCGTTCAGCAGGCAACGTATTCCAGATTTCTCCGGGCGCTTCCATCCGCTGAATAGCGGTTAGAACCTGATCCTGTTGATCGCCGGAAAGCTGACTGAACGAATTATCGAACATAAGCCGGGCCGATTCATCAACGCCAGTCAACCCTGATCGATACGCTTCGCCATCGTTGGGCATTACGTCGTATCGCCACCCGTTGGACTGGTTCTGAGCCAATCGTTCATCTATGCCGCCTGCTATATCAACTGGCGTATCTCGATCGGGCTGCGGAATGAGCCGATTGCAGATACGTTGCAGCAGCGCAAATTCTGCTTCCGTAAAGAAAGTCGGTTTTCGGGGTGGATTCGTTAGCCGTTGCGTTAATGCTTCGCGCGTGGCTTCTGTAACCTGATTCGTTTCGAGCAGCGCCCGAACGGTTCCTGCCGGATAATGATACGTTTGGTCGGTGCTCATCCCAGCTTTCCTCCTGTTACTTCTACAATACTGCCGGTCATGAAACTACCTTCGCTGGAAGCCAGCAGTACGTAGGCAGGGGCCAGTTCTTCGGGTTGTCCAGGTCGGGCAAGAGCCACTTCATGTCCGAAATTTTCGACCTCTTCTTCCGGCATTGTAGCGGGAATATTGGGGGTCCACACAGGGCCCGGCGCTACGCAGTTAACCCGTATGTTACGTTCTCCCAGCTGAATGGCCAATGACTTGGTAAATGCATGAATGGCTCCTTTAGTTGCCGTATAATCGACCAGAATCGGATTGCCCACAATACCCACAATGCTGCCCGTATTGACAATAGCGTCGCCTTCGGTCAAATGAGGCAGGGCCGCCTGCGCCATGAAAAAGTAAGCGATGATGTTTGTATCAAACGTACGACGAAGTTGCTCTTCCGTGATGTCTTCAATGTTTTCCTGCGCCATCTGAAAAGCAGCATTATTCACGAGAATATTAAGCTTCCCAAATCGCTCAACGGTTTGTTCAACAGCGCGTTCGCACTCGCTTTTCTTACGAACATCGGCCTGAATGAGCAGACACGAACGCCCCTTACTTTCGACGGTTCGCTGGGTATATTTGGCATCGTCAGTATTTTCATTGTAGACCACCGCTACGTCAGCGCCCTCCATCGCAAAGGCAATAGCTACCGCCCGGCCAATACCCGAGTCAGCTCCTGTGATGATGGCAACTTTGTCCAGCAGCTTTCCGGCCGGTTTATAATTCGACAGATCACTATCGGGAGCGGGATTCATGTCCGACTGGCGAGCGGGATACGGAAGTTTTTGCCCGGGAATTTCTTCGGACTTAGGCCGAAATTCTGTTTGGTCCATGAGAGGAAGTTTTGAATAAATCAGATCGCACAGCCCTCAAAAGACGGCTTAGTATGATAACCGATAAACCGGATGTCCGCTTTTTTGTTACCAGCCGATTAAAAGAGACGGTGTTTGGAAGGGTGTTTATCAAAAAATAACAAGTCTCCCCCGTTCTTTTCGTAAGGCTTTTATGGAAAGAAATCTTCAGAAACGTAAAACCTTAGCTATCAATACCCTGTTCAGATAAATACATCTACGTATGACGCTGATGAACAGGGAGTCATACCGAATAATCAATTATTATTTAGTCTTCAGGAAATTTATACAATACGATGGGTTACTTTTCCGGATTCTGTGAATTAAGCGTAAAGAATTAGGCATATCAATTACACAAACACTTTATACACATGGCAAAATCTGCATTTTTTCTGCTTTCTATGCTGGCACTGGCTACAGCTTGTTCAAGCACCAAGACCGAAACAACAGAGTCGTCAACGACGGCTACCGTAACGGACAGCACCTCAACCATGTCTTCTGACTCAACGAGCATGACGAGCGACAGCGCATCAACTATGTCGACCGACACCACCAAGAAAGATTCGATTAAATAATCCAACTCTTTCCATTTGTTCACACGACGACTCTCCTCCAGAGGGTCGTCGTGTTGTTTATGGGCATCTATTTTTTGTGCGTAGCCAACCTAAACAGTCAAATTAATCGTTTATAAACGATGCCATCGATTTACTACCGCTGGTTAATTATTTAGCCATTTATCGATGCAGCTTTCTTATTTTTATGCTGTCTTTTTAATCTACGGGAAGTAAAGACTATGGGATACGAAACCGGGCTGGTTTTCTTTCTGGGAATGATAACTGCGTTACTCTTGTACAATCTTGTACAGTGGAGCCTTTATCGTGAACGTATCTACATTCTGTACACCCTATACATGCTGGTTTGGCTGGGCTACTTCCCGCTACGTTCCGTTGAATACCTTCCTGACAATACGGCTCATTTTATCCGAATTATTGGCCCAATGGTCGCCTATTTCGTTTATTATGACTTTACCATTGCCTTTTTGAACCTTCGCGAATACCGCCCTACTCTGCTACGTCTGTTTCGAACCGTTCAAGCTGGTTTGGTAGCATACGTATTGGTTGAAGTTGTTTTTTGCTTCTTAACCGATTACTGGCAGTTACCCATTCACGAGATTATTCACACAATCGTGCGCGGAGGGCTGGCTATCCTGTCCGGATATATTGTAATGACGATTTATCAGCGGAAAGATCCCGTTCGTCGCTTTTTTATCACGGGCTCTGCCCTACTGGTGCTGGGTGCACTGATCGCCATGATTCTGACGATGGTTCTGCCAGCCGATGGGCCTGACTTTTTCTGGCGAGCCCCGCTCACGTATCTGCAAATCGGGATCGTGCTTGAACTGGTCTTTTTCTCGACTGGTTTGGCTTACCGTCATCGCCGGGACATATTGAAAAAAGCCTTGTTCGAACAAGCGCTAACCCGCGAACGGAAACAGCGCCAACGAGATTATTCGGAAGCTAAGCAGGTTGTAGAGTTACTGCAACAGGAAGTAGATGAGATGCATATGCGCGCATTACAGGCGCAGATCAGCCCGCATTTTCTGTTCAATAGCCTGAACTCTTTATCAGCGCTTATTGCCGATGAACCTTCACAGGCCGAATTGTTTGTGGATGAATTATCGAGTGTTTACCGCTACGTTCTTCAGGCCAATGATCGTGAATTAACATCGCTGGCTATGGAAATGAAGTTCATCAATTCCTATTATCATCTGCTCAAAACACGCTACGGACAGGGCATCTCACTAAAAGTTAGCATTGATGATACGTATCAGGACTATTTACTACCTCCTCTGACGCTACAGTTACTGATTGAAAACGCCGTAAAACACAATGTTGTCTCTCCAGCCAGTCCATTAACTATTCAGATTTTTACCAACAGCAACGGTCTTCTGATTGTACGTAATAATCTGCAACGAAAAGGGACAAATAGACTTACATCCACTAAAAAAGGGCTTCAGAATATCAACATGAAATATCGGTTACTTAACCAGTCTCCTATCGATATTTACGAAGCAGACAATGCCTTTGATGTCATTGTTACGTTGATTTCGTCGACAGCGCAGGTATCCCTTTAATCCAGCTAAGTAGTTAAAAAACAGTTAACTTCTGAAGATTTTATCCGCTCACAATCTCCCCACATACTATAAAGTAACTACTATCGTAAATATAGTATAAGATACGTAGCAGGATCACCCGTTAATTCGAGTGATCCTGTTATCTTTGAAGGAATAGAAAGAAGCCCTTGTCCAAATCTGTAAGTAGTAATCTGTTTGCTATTCCAATACAAACCAGCGCGGCAAGGCTCGTATTAAATTGAGCATTTAAGTATGAAGAATTGGTTACTATTGATTTGTTTTTTTGTAAGTGGTTTGGCAGTAAAAGCACAGAACCAATTCGGCAACGAATGGATTCGCACCGGCCAGAAGTACCTGAAACTTTCAGTAGCTCAAACAGGTGTTTATCGGGTCAGCTATCAGGATATTCAGGCGGCCGATGCGTCTTTTTTACAAACCAATCCGACAACCTGGCAGCTCTTTTTTAGAGGCCAGGAAATGGCAATTCGGGTTGTTGGCGAAAAAGATGGCGTATTTAACGCGCAGGATTACGTCGAATTTTATGGAGAGGGCAATGATGGTAGTCAGGATTCGCTGTTGTACCGTCCCCGGAAACGGCTCCATCCGTATCAGACGCTTTTTTCTGACACAACAGCTTACTTTCTGACAAGCGCTGCCACAGGAACCGGCAAGCGGATGCCTGAGTTGAACAATTCGGCACAGGGCCTAACTCCCGAAAAATTTCATGTTCAGGAAACCGTTCAGGCATTTACGAGCCAATATACATTCAATAACCTGGTTGGCCTTGAGCCTTCTTTGCAGCAAAGTTTTTATGAGCCAGGCGAAGGTTGGTCTGGCCCAATTATGACCCTTGACTCAACCGGTACAGTTCCAATAAAACTCACAGATCGAGTAGCAACGGATTGGCCGATCAACCTTGACGGGATGGTCAATGGTCGTGACAACAGCTTTCACCAGGTGCAGGTGACGCTGAACTCGGCTACAACGCCAATGACAACCCTGTCGTTCTTTGGATTCATTAGCCAGACATTTCAGAGTGTCATCAATCCAGCCTCTCTTCAGAATGAGCAGCTGACGGTACGATTCAAATCGATCAAGAACGCGAATGTTAATAACTTCTCGATTACGTACGTAAAGCTTACTTACCCTCAGGCAACCAATATGGCCGGGCTGAGCAGCAAAGTGTTCCGTACCGTGCCCAATGCGAGTTCCATGGCTTTGCTCTCCATCCAAAATGCGCCAGCCAATTCCTTTGCGTACGACATAACAGATAAGGCCAACTGCCGCTACGTTAGTACGCAAATCATTGATGGGCAGACACAGGCCGTTTTGAGCGAAGCCAATCGTAACCGAACGCTGTTTGTTACAAACCAGATAAGTAAGCCTGCGAAAATCAAAGCAATCCGCTTTTCATCTAATTTTCCCAAGCCGACCGATTATGTAATTGTTACTCATGCTACGCTCCAGCAATCGGCGAAAGCGTATGCCGCCTATCGAGCTTCAGACCAGGGCGGCCGTTATACCCCGTTCATTGTTGAAGCTGATTCGCTTTATGATCAGTTTAACTACGGCGAAAGAAGTCCGCTGGCCCTCCGCCGGTTTGCGGATTACATGCGGGTAAACACAGCCGCCAAATACCTGATGCTGATTGGGCGGGCTGAAAGTTATCCGTACAATCTTAAAAAGCCAACCAATGATTTAGTACCGACAATCGGTTATCCCGGATCTGATATTCTATTAACAGCTGGCCTGGGAAATTTTCCGGCCAATACGCCAGCTATTCCGATCGGTCGGCTTAGCGTAGCGAGTAACGATCAGGTTCTTGCCTATCTGGAAAAAGTTAAACAGATCGAATCCTCAAGCTCAAACGGTATCTGGCGGAAACATATTATCCATATCAGCGGAGGCAAGACACCTCTAGAAGCCCAGGGCCTTCGCTCAGCGCTGGATGGCTTAGCCAACACATTTACAAACGGATTACTGGGTGGACAGGTCAGTTCATTCGGCAAAAGTAAGTTCAGTGAAGAGGTTGAGACTATCAACATCACCCCTCTGGTCAATGATGGGGTGAGTTTGATTACATTTTTTGGTCATGCGGGTCCGGCTATTACCGACATGAATTTTGGGTTTGCCTCAGATGTCGAAAAGGGGTATCGTAATACGCGCTATCCGCTTATGATTTTCAATGGCTGCGGAGTAGGTGAAATTTTCCACCGGTACAATACGCTCTCAACCGACTGGTTACTGGCCCCTCAGAAAGGAGCCGGTGTGGTGTTGGCTCACTCATACTATAGCTATGAACAACCAACGACCTGGTATCTATCTAAGCTGTATTCCGCTTTATTTGCCAACGCCACTACGCTTGGCATGCCATTGGGACTTGTGCAACAGCAGCTCAATCAAGCGATCGAAAAAGAGAATCTTGGCCCGCACGAGGTAGCCATGCTACTACAGATGGTTCTGCAGGGCGATCCGGCGGTGAGCATTTATCCATTACCCAACCCCGATTTTTCATTCGGTCAAAAAGGTATCTACATCCAGTCGAACGTAGGAGGTGGCTCGCTTAAAAACAGCGATTCGATTCGAGTAGTGATGCCGCTGGCCAATCTAGGCAAATTTGTACCGGGTCAGTTAGTGAACGTATCGTTGAATAAAACGACCAGCACCGGTACAAGCAGTATTCCCCTACGATTTACGTCATTTCGCTACCAGGATACGTTAGTCTACACGATTCCCAGAGAAGCTACACTGCAAAAATTAGAGGTAGTTATTGATCCAAATAAACAGATTGTCGAGCTGGATAAAGCCAATAATTCAACCACACTTGCCATCGACTGGTCGCAGATTCAGGGCAGTAGTTATCCTGCCAATGCTCTGCCCGACGTAGTGGCTCCAGCCATAAGTGTGTTTGTCAATGGAGCAATTCGGGAAAACCAGACCGTAGTGAATACAACCCCCCGGCTGGATATCTACTTATTGGATCAGAATTCGCTGTCCATAAAAGATACTACGTCTGTCGATGTATTTCTAAAGAGCTGCGAAACCTGTACCCCCCAGAAAATCCCTTCCAGTGCTTTATCTCTTTCTGCGGTTTCGGATAACCAGCTTCTGGTTTCTACGACCCTCTCTTTGCAGGCTGGTGCTACGTATCAGTTAATCGTTTTCGGAAAAGATGCATCTGGAAATCAAACACAGCCCCCTTACGTGCTTAATCTAAATGTAGCAGGCGCTGAAGAAAAAATTACGTTTCAGGTAAATCCGAATCCAGCAACTTCGTATGCTCAGTTTGAGCTGCAACTGAATACCCAGGAGCTACCTGTTGACTCTCGGTTAACCATTTACAGTTTATCAGGCGCTCAGGTGTACAACAATACGTTCCCCATCAACGCAGGCAAGAATTCAATGCTATGGCAGGGAATGGCACCGGGGATTTATGTTTATTCGCTGCAGTTAATCTGGAAAGAAGGAAGAACAGAAACGTATAGAGGCAAGGTAATCTGGCAGAAATAAACGATCAAGGGTTGTCAGAATTAGACATTGATTGATGAAATCAACTAATTCTGACAACCCTTGATCGTTTATTATTTTCGTTAAAGCCGGTTACTCTCGATTAACTCCCACTTCGACTTTGTACCTGATTCAATAATCGCTTTACCAATGCAGTCAGGGGTTGACTGGCAGTAGTCCAGTGCTACGTTCTCGCTATAAACAAGACCGATATTTTGGGCATAAACCCGGCGGTATCGATCCTGATTAACCAACGTTGAATCGTTGGCGCCCAGGACCGAAATCGTATGGTCGAAATTAAACTTGTTTAGGGTATAAGCTTTGTTGGTGTCTTCGTACCGAAGCACAGTATCAGGGCTGGCGTTGTATGCGTTAATATTCCACGATGTGGTTGTCGTAATTGGAAAGGCCAGTTTCACTACGGGTACGTTATATTCTACACTAACAACTTCTTTCAGATTTTTATAGACCGTACGTATGGCTCTAAGTTGCCAGCCCGTTACTTCGGATCTTTTCACCGACTCCTCGATAACGTAATATAGCTGGCCATTCTGCGTATAGGAGTTGCTAATCTTTTGCTGAAGCTGATAAACGTTTTTTGCGACAGGATTCGTTGCTGTATAATTTTCCTGCGTCACCTGATAAATCCAGTAATCGCCCGTTTGCAGCGGGAAATAATCATAGTCATTACGATCAGGATCAAGAGTATCGTTGCATCCAGCTCCCACTGCCAATAAAGTCAAGAAGACTAATGTCTTATAAAGCGTATTCTTTTTAAGCATATTTTGATCGATAAAACCAGCAAAATCCTGGCGGCTTTTTGCTGATACGGATTCGTAAAGATAACAGTATTTGGCTGTAGTTTCCTTTACTTTGCAACCGGTCTTAATCAATTGGAATCGTCTGCGGTGAATCACCGCGTGCTTCAAAAAATCAATTTAGTCGTTACAATTTACAGAAACGGATGGGTGGCATTGCTGGAATAATTCGGTTTGATGGACAGGCTGTAGACCCAATCGATGCGAATAATATGATCAGCTTATTAAAGCATCGGGGTAACGTATTAAGTCAGTCTATCAATAATGGTTTGCTCTTAGCATTCGGAGGTTCTATCGAAGTAAACGCTACGGCTCCTGTCTCTGCCGCTACCGACGCCGATATTTTTTCGAACGTATGGACAGGCCAACCATTTAGCACGCATTACGTTCAAAAAGGCCCGCGCTCGTTCAATGAGTTAAATGCCGATTTTGCCCTGGCTCTATGGGATGCTCATCAGCATACCTTGTATTGCTCCCGCGATGCAATGGGTGTGAAGCCCTTGTACTACGTTCATCGGCCCAATCAATTTTTTGCCTTTGCCTCAGAAATCAAGGCACTCACTACGCTTCGAGAAGTTATTGTCAAACCAAACCGGTTCAAATTCCGGGAGTACCTAATCTGGACTACCCAGTACGTTCCGTACAGTGCCGAAACGTTTTATGAAGGCATTTTCAGTGTGTTGCCTGGTCACTACCTGCAGGTACGTCCCGGCGAAGTAACAGAATCCCCTTACTGGCATCTGGATCTAGATAAATATAAAACACTCAACGGAATAGACGATTATTCAGCTTTGTTCCGTGAGTATTTTTCGACGGCCATCGACCGTCGAATCAGGAACAGGCAACGGATTGGTTCACACCTGAGTGGCGGGTTGGATTCTTCGTCAGTAAGTTGTGTGGCGCAGTCTCTGTTACTTGAGCAACACAGACCTTCATTATATACATTCAACATTGATTCAGAGCAGCCAGCTGCCGAAGAGCAGTCCTACGTCCAGGCCGTTGTCGATCAGTGGCATCCGAACCATCTTCGAGTTAAGCCTTTGGCAGATGTGCTGGATTCGGTTCTGCAAATTAACCATCTATTTGACCGTCCTGAGCAATTTATTATTCCTTCCAGTTTCCATCTGAGCGTTTCCATTGAAGCGCAGAAACTAGGGTGCGATGTGTTGTTGACGGGTCACGATGGTGACAGTGTCATTACAACAGGATTCGATTATATGGAAGAACTGGCCAGTAGCAACCAGTGGGATTTATTCAGCGAGGCAAGTAGGCAATACGTTGCTCCCCAAGAACGAGATCTACACTACGTTCATAAAAACTGGCTTCAGCTAAGCGACAGGGCCAAATACGAAAAGTATGTTCTTTCAATGGTCGGGCGCAGCTTAAAAAAGCAATTTCGCCAACAATCATTCCCTGCTTTACTAACAAGCATTCGCGAGTACAAACAACGCTTCAGCCTTTCGGAGACAGCCATTTTCAGTTATCTGCGCGAACGAATTACAGCCAAGCTGACCACCCGCGCCCTTATCGACAGTGCGCTAAGCGAAGACTTCAAATGCCAGGTGCCGCCAAGACCACAACGCTCGACAGCCCAGTTTGTCAAGTCATTATCGGCCGAGACGCACGTTGAAATTGAAGAAGTTCTTAATACAACGAACGTGATCTGTAATGAGCAGATGAATCATATTGGAGCTTACTACGGCCACCCCTATTCTTTTCCTTTTTTCGACAAAAATGTTATTGAACTGGGGTTTGCCACGCCGATGGCCATCCGTTTTGACCAGGGGCGCGGCCGGGGACTAATTCGCCATGGACTACGTAATATATTGCCTCCATCTGTTCTCTCACGGGTCACTAAAGCCAGTTTTGTGGAATACGGTACGTTAACAGCGCAGCAGCTTTATGAGGCTACTCGCGAGCAATTTTCGTCAACGAGTCACCCGATCTGGGAAGTGATTGATCAGCGAATATTTGCAAAAATAGTGGCCATCGTTTATGACCCTCGGTTTCCGGCCAGAGGGAAAACACGTTACAATTGGTTACTCAGCCGAATCATTTATTTAGCGCTCTGGCTAGGTTCGCTAAAGTAAAACGACCCAACGCAGCCGATTATATTCTCGATGTTGAAGCGGGGAACGTACTGTGATTAAGAGGCCATAACTGAACGGATGGCACGGGTAAATACCGTAATAAACCCTAACTCTTTGGGTATATAAATCAGCCGTTTGCCAATACTGAGCGTACTGGCTCGAAATACAAAGCTGCTAACGTAAGTCCTGTATATTCTGAGTTTCTTTGCCAATTCGGTTTGGCTGTTGGCGAAAAAAACAATCTGCTTTAGACCCGGGCTCGTTTCCAGTACGGACTCGTTGGTTTCCCAATTCTTTTCATAGGCATCTGCCAGTGAACTTACCCGGCTTTTGTTCACCATTTCCTGCACATTCGCTGGTAATGAGAGGCTCCACATCTGCCTACACCAGAATAAACCAACGAAAAAAACTGTTTCGATTCCATAGTATCTTAATTTCTGCATAAGATACGTCCAGTCAATCGCTTTATCTTTTAATAAAAAATAAAGATCATTGATATAACCAATGTGCTGCCAGATATTAATTACGCCATGATGTATTATGGTCAGCAGTAGTTGATTCTCTGTAATAAACTCAGGTTCAGACAGTACGTCTTCCAGATGGAGCGTTGAATAATGCTTGTTGAAGCATTCTATTTCCCAATGCAGATCAATGTTGAAATAACTCGTTGCAAAAAAGGGCTTGAACAGACTAACTTCATGCAGATCCGCCAATATCGTTTGCTCTTTATAGCGTAGGTAGTGCTTGTAAGCCTCTCCCAACTGGTACTGATTTTCCTCTAACAGACGTATCGTTTTGAGCAGGTCGTTGCGGGCAATTAGAAGGTCAAAATCACCAATGCTACGTAGGTTACTATTAGGGTAGCTATTTTTAGCCAGATAAATGCCCTTCAAACCAATGTGCTGGATACCCTGATCGGCCAATACGTTCGTCAATCGATCATATTCGTGCAGCTTCAGCATGTTGTCCGTCGCTATCATCCGGCAATCACTTTGTAGTTTGGCTAAAAATGCCTCCGGAACGTCCGGGATCTGTTGGAGTGTTCGATACAGAAATGGAGCGATCCGATGACGCAAAGCCAGCGTGTGAAGCTTATCCCAGCTAAATGTACGTTCTGTTATATACTGTCCTAATCGATGCTGTTTATCGCTCGATAATATTTCAGTACATGCTGTTAGTAACACATTGATTTCAGGAGAACGCCCGACATCCATTTACAAAGTCGTTTTCAGATCTTCCACAAACTCATTTAGCTTATCAAAATTCGCGGGGCGGCTTAGTTTGTACAACGCAACCTTCTGAGCAATGGTCACGCTTTTTTCAAAATGTTTTTTTAGTGCTTCACCCTGAAGGAGCGATTCGGGAAGCGGAAAATAACTGAGCAATTCAACAGGTCGCTGGCTTTTGGGCACCTCCTGAAGAGTTGTTTCAGAAGGGCTGGCAGGAGCTAGCACAAAAATCCGCTCCAGAGGAACAGCTTTTTCTTCAAAAGAAACTGACTCATGCCACGAGAATTTGTTGACTCCTTCGCGCACGCGGTCTAAATTAGTTTTAGTTAACTGCAATCCATCAACGCTTTTTCCCCAAATTTTTATTTGTGGAAAAGCGGGAATCAGATAAGGTATGCCTGTTTCATTGATTCGGATGCACACCATATCATCACTCATGATACTGACTCCTTTGTTAGCAAATGCGGCCACCGTTGTCGATTTCCCAGCTCCTGGTTCTCCCAGAAAAATGACTCCTTTGCCATTGAGCTGCATGGCGCTTCCGTGCAGTAAAAAATCGCCCCGTTGAAACAAAAGCAAACCAAACGCTTCACTCATTGTAAACAACGACAATAAGCTTTCATCACTGGTGGTGAGATCCACAATCAGTTTGCTTCCACCTAATGCCATGAACTGCCCGAGCTTTCCCCAGTCTAGCCATATTCTTTCAGGGCCATCCTGAGCAACCTGAGCATACAGCCCAGCCCGATGAAGCTTTGTCGATTGTAAGGCCGGATTAGAAACTAGCGGACCTCGTTTTACGATCAGGTCAACTGTAGTAGGTTCTACTTCCTTAAGGTAGGTAAGTGCAATGTCTGAACCAATTATTAATCCGTAAGCCGTGTAGTAGTGTTTAATCCACTCCATTAGTCAAAGTTATACCGATTCATTTAAAATGGCATCAGAAATAACTTTCGTTGATCTGATGAAGTATCCAATCAAAAATAAATCAGCACTACCTGGATACCTCGATGAGTTTCTCCTGCATTAAACTATTTAAAAAGCTCATTAACTCTTCTTGACAAACGGCAGGCTCTACGTCAAACTCCTCCAGCAGCTTTTCCTGAATTTCCTGGACAGAGATGTTTTTTTCCGCCTGTAAGAGCGCCCAGATAAAGCCACCAACTTCGTTCAATTCGTAATAATTACCCGCTTCATAATTCAGCAAAATCGTTTCGTTTCCTAAAACAGATGAGGACTGATTCGGCAATAACTGGATACGGGTAGCAGGCTTGATTGTCATCGGTACTATTGCAATCGGAATTAGAAAATAAAGCAGACACAAATAAAATCAAAAAGTCTGGTTCGCCAAATAATGTAACGAACCAGACTTTTATATGAAATTTATTAATGAAAGCTCTATTAAATGAACCCACCTAAACCATCGGTATTTGAGCCCGACTTCAAAGTAAGGTTTTTAACACTTCCTAGCGCCTTCAATTGAGGCTTCTTGTAAGCTTTCTTTACAGAATTCTTTGGGTTCGTCTTATTCATGGCTTTTCTATTTCAGGTTCTTTCGTCAAAAGTAGAGCAAATCTTTATAAAAAACAATTACTGAACGACTAAGCGATGCTTACGCGTAGTTCCCCGCTCTTCAACCGTCAGAACATACACCCCACTGGTCAGCTTCGCTGATGGCGTCACCTTCGTGCTTAATTCAGTAGGCTCAGATTTGCTCACACTGATTTCGCTACCGCTGGCACTGTAAAAGTGAAGCACCGCCGTTGTGGGCTCATCCAGCTCCAGAGTAAAGTTATGGCTAGCCACCGGATTAGGATACACCCCATACCGACCATCGATCACTACTGACTCAGCTTTAAATGTCTCACTGCCTCCGCTGAGATCCAGCTGACGCAGGCGGTAATAGCTGGTTCCCCGGTAAGGGTTAGGATCCTCAAATTGGTAGGAGCTTTTCGAGTTGGTAGTCCCGGCTACATCAGTCACTCGGCCGATATCCTCAAAGTTTTTCAGGTCTTTACTACGTTCTATGATATAGCCTTTGTTGGCTTTTTCCCAGCTGGTAACCCATTTCACCAGAACGGTGCGGTTAGATTGGGCTTCAGCCGAAAAACTTACTAGTCCAACGGGAAGAGGAGACGTCGTTTTAGTGTGCGTTAATATTTCCGAAAAATCATCATCTTCTGGTTGAGGCTCAGCATTTGAATTTGGGAAAATAACACAGTATGCTCCAATCGTATTGACAGTTGTTGAAGCCGAAGGCTGTGTGGCAGTTGCAGCAATATTTAAACGTCGTACTGTAGCAAATCCAAGTGAAACACCTTCCTTCTGAATCCCCTCATACCGATTCAATGACGAATTGTACGTAATATCAAACGAGTTAAGAATCGTACCTGATACAGCGGATAAGGGATCAGAAGCAGGATTTGGTGCACATTGCTGAAGCTGAATAACAAACCCCATCCGTTCAGGACCGCTAACGGTCGCGGTAACACTACCA
>NZ_JBMDWV010000268.1:0-13294 GCF_048594605.1 Spirosoma sp. | reverse complement strand
AGTTCAAAACACCTGAGAAAGTGGAAGGCAAGAGCCAGGGTCGTGGCAATAGCGGCATCTTCCTGCAGGGCCGGTATGAGTTGCAGGTGCTGGATAACTACAACAACCCGACCTACGTAAATGGTATGGTTGGCTCTATTTATAAACAGACTATTCCGCTGGCGAACCCGAGCCGCCCTCCGGGAGAATGGCAGTCGTACGACGTTATTTATCAGGCTCCCCGCTTTAACAAAGCCGGTCTGATGACCGACTACGCCTACGTAACGGTATTACTAAATGGCGTACTGGTGCAAAATCACGCAGCGATTCGGGGTACGACTGAATACATCGGCTATCCGAAAGTGCAGGCTCATGGTGCAGGTCCAATCCTGTTGCAGGATCACGGCAATCCGGTTGGGTTCCGCAATATCTGGGTACGTCCTTTGTAAAAAAATTGTTGATTTATATGTTAATTGCCTCTGGTAAAGCCGGGGGCTTTTTTATGTCATTACTTTTCGGGGTTCTATGCGGATCTGTCTATTAATTGTGCTTGTCGTTATGTTGCTGACCGCCTGTTCTACAACGACTGTATACATTGTACGCCATGGTGAAAAAGTGAGTGAAGCTGACACCACGGACCTTAACGCGGCCGGGAAGCAACGGGCTATAGCGCTGGCTGATACGTTGGCCAGTAAACAGATCGACTCCATCTTTACAACACCGTATCGACGTACGCGCCAAACGGCCGAACCGCTGGCTCAGCGAATGAACCTGCGCATGGTCGAATATCCGGCTAAATCAAACGACGTAATTGTGAACCGGGTTAGCCAGATTCGAGGCAAAACGGTGCTGATTGTCGGGCACAGCAACACCATTCTGGACATTGCCAAAGGCTTCGGTACACAACCGACAATGACAAAAATTGAGTCGGGTGATTTCGATAATCTGTTTCGTGTTCAGATTCGGCGAGGATTGTTTGGGAAATCGGTTTCGTTGTCACAAACTACCTACGGACAACCAACACCGCCCTGAGTGACGAAGGCTCGATGCGTATCGTCTTATAACCCACTTCCTCAAATCATGCAAATGCAGTATTGACGAGGCTATCCCGTAACTCTACCTTTGTTTAGATACTACGACATTAACGCATCGATGAAACGCCTGTTCCTGATCGCATTTTTTCTCGTCCAGCTAGCCAGCCTGACGTTGGGGCAGGGTATTCGCGCTGTTGGCGACGCAGAAGCGAAAACCTCACCTAAAAACGTACCTGCCATCACCCCTGAAACGTACACGGGCCGAATCGTTTCGGTAGCTAAAGGTGGCGGATTCACGGGTTTTGCGACAACGTATTACCTGCTGAACGACGGGAAGCTATTTCGGCGACGGAGCCCCGATTCCTCGTTTACGTTCATCAAACAACAATCGACGGCGCAAACAAAACGTCTGTTTAATACCATCGAGGTCACTTGCAAAATCAAAAAGACCCAGTTCGATCATCCCGGCAATCGCTATACGGTTGTTCGATGGCGGGAAGGTAAACAGAGCTATAAAGTCGCCTGGGGAATGCCCGGTCATACAGTACCGACTACGTACCCCAAATTCGTGAATTCGTTTATGGCGTTAGTGCCCGCGTCCGCAAAATAGAACGGCCAGCATTCTGGTGTGCCGAATTAACTGTTTGATAACAAAATGGTTATATGTGTATTAGTTCGGATTTGCGAAGCAGCCGCGAAGAAAATCCAACTTGAGAAATAACAATAAGTCCTGCTCTTATGAAATCAATTTTCCTTGTTCTTCCCCTGCTGACTACTCTTCAGTCTCTGGCCCAACAACCGGACGCAGGTTTCGGGCGTAAGCTAAAAACCTCGGCGCCAACACCGGGTCTGGCAGAACGATTGGCCGCCAAAACCATTCCGGTTTCGAGGAATCAGACGGGGCGCCAAACGTTAATGATTTCGGGCAAAGTACGACCGACGCTCCAGCCCTTACGATTGCGGATTGTGCGGGATACGGCTAACGGCCTGCCTGTGTTTATTGAACGAAAAAGTACTACGTCCGGCAGCACTACCCAGAAAGACGGCAAAGCACGATTGTCGGTAGCTGCGGCAACATCCGCTACGTATCAGTTTATGCATCAGGTGCGCAATCTGCTCAAACTTGAAAATCCTGAGTCAAATTTCACGGTATCACGTACCGAAACCGATGAGCTGGGTCAGATGCATGTCCGTCTGACGCAGACGCATCATGGCGTCCCCGTGCTAGGTTCTGAACTTGTCGCGCACCTGACGGATGGCGACGTTACGTTGCTCAACGGTCGTTATCAACCCGTACCGAAAGAACTAACAACAACCCCGCAATTGACACTGACTGCCGCGTCGGAACTGGCGCTTAAGGATGTTCGGAAAACCGCAACGGTTCGTTCATTTGGTGACAATATTCTGAACATGAAATCAACGGAAGGAGAACTGTGCGTGTTTCCAACCGTGGATGGTCAGGCGAAGCTGGCGTATCAACTCACTGTCCGGCCAAATCTGCTCGAACGATGGGAGTACGTAGTTGATGCACAATCGGGCGAAATACTGGACAGATACAACCATACGTGTACATTTCTGGCGCCAACGCCTGCTTCTGGGCGGGATCTGAACGGCGTGACGCGCTCTTTTCAGACGTATCAGCAAAACGGTGCCTATTACATGATTGATGCGTCGCGGCCTATGTTCAATGCGCCGGCGTCAAAGATGCCGAGCAACCCGGTGGGTGCAATCTGGACGGTCGATGCCAGAAATTCGAACAGCGACGATCCGAAATTATACCAGATTACTTCAGGCAATAATGCAGACTGGAGCCCAACGGCTGTTTCGGCGCATTACAACGCTGGCGTAGCTTACGATTATTATCAGAAAACCTTCAACCGGAATGCGCTGAGCGGAAACGGAGCGACTATGATTTCGCTCATCAACATTACCGACGAGGATGGAAAAGGATTGGACAACGCTTATTGGAACGGCAAGATTATGGCCTATGGAAATGGTCGTGTGTTGAAGCCACTGGCGGGTGGGCTGGACGTAGCGGGGCACGAAATGACCCACGGCGTTATCCAGAACACGGCTAATTTACAATACAAGAATCAGTCGGGAGCCATAAACGAATCGATGGCCGATGTATTTGGCGCGATGATTGACCGCAGCAACTGGACAATTGGCGAGCAGGTGGCCACGCCCGGTTTATTGCCGTCGGGGGCGTTGCGCGATCTCTCTAATCCGAATCAGGGTGGTAAAACCCGCGATCCAAACGGCTATCAACCCGCTACAATGACCCAGTACGAAAGGACATCTGAGGACAACGGGGGCGTTCACATCAACAGTGGTATTCCTAATTTTGCGTTTTATAAGTTTGCTACGGCCGTTGGCAAGGAGAAAGCCGAGAAAGTCTATTACCGCGCGCTGACAACGTATCTGGTTCGTACATCTCAGTTTCTGGATCTTCGTCTGGCCGTTGTGAAGGCCGCTGGCGATTTGTTTGGGGCTACCGCTGCGGAAGTGACTGCTGCCAGAAATGCATTCGATGCCGTGGGTATCGTAGAAACTACGACGGAGCCACCTACCAAACAACCCGATTTACCCGTTGCTTCGGGGCAGGATTTGCTACTGCTAACGGATGTTGATGACTCGAAACTCTATTCGACGGTAATTGGTGCAAATCCCGCCAGGTTTGACGTGAAATCGGCGCTCGGCCTGATGCACCGCCCCAGCGTAACGGACGATGGAAAGACGGCTTACTACGTAACGACCGATAAACGAATCCGGGCCGTTAATCTGACAGGTACACCCACTGAAACCGTTGTTTCGTCCGAAACAATCTGGGACAACGTAGCGATTTCGAAAGACGGAACTAAGTTAGCCGCCCTCACTGCCGACCGCGATGGGTCAATCTATGTGTATAGTTACGCCAAAAAACAGTGGGCTGAATTTAAACTTTACAATCCTACGTACACAGAAGGCGTTCAGACGGGCGATGTACAATACGCAGACTCGTTCGAGTGGGATTTTGCGGGCGAGAATATCATCTACGATGCCTACAACGCATTGCAAAATAGTAGTGGAGAGGCCGTTGATTATTGGGACGTTGGCTTTATCAATGTCTGGGATAACACAACCGGTAATTTCACCAATGGCGACATTGAAAAACTATATGCCAATCTGGAGGAAGGGGAAAGCATCGGTAATCCATCCTATTCCAAAAACTCGCCCAGCGTCATTGCTTTCGACTATGTAAACGATAATGATGGCACGTATTACGTTGTTAGTACGGACCTGAATACGAGTGATTTACAGATCGTCTATGAAAACAATACGTTAGGTTTTCCAAACTACTCCCGATTAGACGACAGGCTGGTATTCAATACGGAATCTAACTCCTCCGAAAGTGTTGCAGGAATTAATCTGGCGGCCGACAAAGTATCGCCGTCCGGTAATGCTTCTGTATTGTTCACAGGTGCGAAATGGCCGGTCTGGTATACGCAGGCAACGCGGGTAATTCCTACGAAAACAGCGCAGACTATTACGTTCGACGCCATTGATGACCGCTATACAAATCAGGGCGATCTGACACTCAACGCTACCTGTTCATCTAATCTGGCCGTTAGTTTTCTGGTACGTAGCGGACCGGCTACCTTGGCGGGTAATACATTAAAGTTCAATGGACCGGGTACAGTTACTATTCGGGCTTATCAGGATGGTAATAACCAGTTTGCAGCCGCTACGCCCATCGATCGTACGTTTCAGGTGAGGTTGGTTACCGAAATCGAACCCCTCTCTTCCGACGCCGTGAAGATTTATCCAAACCCGGCACACACTACCTTATCCATTGAACTGCCAAACACCGAAACGTTTGAAAATATATCGCTACGTACGGTTGCAGGCGCAACTGTTCTGCAGCCAATGATTCGGACGCGCCAGCGTACCGCTACGTTAGAGATTAGCCAGTTGCCAAAGGGTTTGTATTTACTGCATGTACAAACCCCGAACGGAACGGCCACGAAGAAAGTGATGAAAGAATAAGTACTGACGTTTACGCCGTTCATACGTCATAGTAGATGTATGAAATAAAAGCTATATTTGAGCATGTATCTGGAAGAACGCGTAGAGCAATTAGAAGCCTTATCAGTTGATCAGGGCAAGCAGATCGAAACAATTGCCAGAGGACTGGCTGATTTAACCGTAACCGTCAATCAGCGTTTTGATCAGGTTGATCAACGTTTTGGTCAGGTCGACGACCGTTTTCAACAGGTCGACAACCGTTTTGATCATGTAGATCAACGTTTCGATCAAATAGATCAACGATTTGACCTGGTAGATCAACGTTTTGATCGGGTTGAAGCAGATATTGCCGTCTTAAAACAAGATGTCACCGATCTGAAAAGTGGCCAGGCGAGGCTGGAAGAAGCCGTAGGTGGTATTCAACAGACGCAACAAACGATCTTAACTATTTTACAGGATCGATTGAAATAATCTATCTGCTCTAAAAAAACGGCGGGGAGAACGTGAATTTAATACGTTCTCCCCGCCGTTTTTTTAGAGCTAACTACGTTACTTGCCCGCGCCCCAGGATGAATCAATTCGTTTCGATACGGATTGTCTGACTACTCGAACTGGCTTCAACAATATCGGCCTTATCGTACCGCTGGAACTCACTAAA
Organism: Spirosoma sp.; assembly: GCF_048594605.1. GTDB lineage: Bacteria > Bacteroidota > Bacteroidia > Cytophagales > Spirosomataceae > Spirosoma. The sequence goes on along the minus strand of NZ_JBMDWV010000268.1, from coordinate 7,618 downwards.
GGCAACTTCGTTTCCATCGACAATAAAGTGCTTAAACGACTTTTGAATACTAGCCTCATCCATTGGAATCGAAAAGAACGCAAATTGCCTGGTAGCAGGAATTGCAGATTCCTTCCTGTCTTCATCGAGCTGGAAGTTAATCGGTAAGTGATATTGAACATTCACGATCTGGCCCTTATGTATGGCAGGCTTCCAGCGGGGCATACTTTTAACGACACGTATGGCTTCTTCATCGGCTCCATGACCGATACCTTTCAGAACCTCAACATTGGTAACGTACCCTTCCGTCGTAACGACGAAACGGACAAATACTCTGCCTTCAGCTTTTGCTTTCTGTGCCGCTTCCGGATACCGTAAATTCTCTCCTAAGTATTGCCCCAGCTTCTCCATACCTCCTGGAAATTCAGGGTGCTGCTCAACGACGGTAAGAATTTCGCCATTTATCTTGACGGCCTGATCAGCCTCACGCTTGGGTTGGTCAGATTCGGATTGAGTACACATAACCAGACAGGCGGCTAGTGGAAGAGCCAGTACGTAGCCGAATAATGCCCGACGATTGGATGCGGGTTTCTGTAACATAACGATACGTTGTTTGAGGGTTGATTTAGAAACAAAAGGGGTAATTAGCGCAGAAGGCGATACGTTGAGGACATAAGCGACCAACTGCTGGGGGTAGTCCGGTTGTGGCGTTTTCAGAACGGCCCGATCGGCCAGAAATTCGTGAACTTCCTGCAAGGCACGTTTGTACAGCCAGACCACCGGGTTGAACCAGAATGCGACCTGAACGATTTCCAGAAACAACACGTCGGCCGTATGGTACTGGCGAATATGGGCTTTTTCATGACGTAACAGCGCATCCGGCTCAGTAAGTGAATCCATGCGATTCAGAACAAGATACCGGCCAAAGGAAAAAGAGGGAATCGCATCATTAGAAAGGCGGACGAGAGTATGATCCGTTTTGCGTTCCGCTTTGCCAGATTGAATCAGTTGGAACACGGTCCGTAGGCTCACGCCAAGTCGAAGGAGCACAAGCGTTGCGCCAAGTCCATAAATCAGCCAGAACCAGTTGATTACAGACCAGTCATGCTCTTCGAACGTAGTAGCGTTTCCAACGACAAATTCAGGTAACGTAATGATCCCGGCCGAAAAAACGCTGATGGCTTCGCCTGGTAATTTGACAAACGGAAGCAACAGGGAGAGGGGAATCGAAATGAGCAGATATGCCCGATTTAATCCGAAAAACGTGTTTCGGCGTAGAAGCACTACGTAGCAGCCGTAGAACATTAGCAGATATAGGCTGGCGTTTAGGAAGTAGAAAGGCGTATTCATTTTTTCCTGGAGGTTATCAAAACGACACCGTTTATGCCTTTTGCGCCGTATACTGAGCTGGCTGATTCGCCTTTTAACACCGTAACACTCTGAATGGTATTCGCATCCAGATTGAGCTTTTTCCCTCGGGGCTGTTCAGCACCATCCACAATATAGAGCGGTTCGGCGCTCAACCCGGCGGAGTAACCTCTGACCTTAATGGATGGCTTCGGATAGGGGGGGGGTAACGAATCAGGTAAGGGAATGACTGGCTCTTTTACGTCATTGTAAAGTGCAAATTTTCCGTTCTTGCTGTTGTCAATAATTACGCTCATTCGTTGCGCCGAATCCGGCTGCGCGGGCGAGGTGATCCGACCTGTACGTTTATCTTCTGCTTTTTTCAGCGCAAACTGAATTGGAAGATTATACATCACGTTCACGGGATTTCCCTGCTGGCGGCCCGGCTTCCAGGCGGGCATCTGACTCACTACGCGCACGGCTTCTTCATCGCAACCGCTTCCAATGCCTTTCAATAGCCGCAGGTCCTGAATCTGGCCGGTTGAAGAGACAACGAATTGGAGAAAAACACGCCCCTGCACCCGTTTTTGGCGCGCTTCCGCCGGGTAGCGTAAGTTTTCCGCAAGGTATTTTCGTAAAGCCTGCATGCCACCCGGAAACTCCGGCTGCTGCTCCACAACCGTAAATACAGCTCCGTTTTGGGATTGAACGGGTTGTTCCTGACCGGGGCTGGTAACGGATTCCGATACGTTCAGGTCAATGGCGCCCATAGCCATACTGACGTGAATGGATGAATGGCCATTAACCGGCACTACCTGCGACGTAAAACCAACAAAGCTGAACACCAGTGAGCTATTCCTCGGAACATTACTCAGTGTATATTTTCCGCTGGCATCCGTGCTTGTACCCAGAGTACCGCCCTTCACAACAATAGAAGAGCCCGGAAGCGGTTTGCCGTCTGCCGCGTTTGTTACGACGCCTGACACGGTAATACGTTCATCGTTTACCTGATCAATCATGGCCGAAATTTCCTCGCGAGCCGTTGTCATGGAAAGTAAGCCGAGCGCCAGCGGAATCACCAATACGTACTTGCCCAACGCCCAGCGGGTAGTGGCTTTTTGGTGCAGCATCTGAACCCGTTGTTTGAGCAGAGATGGATTGAAAAAGCCATTAACTAACGTATCAGGCTGAATGCCAAAGGCATAATTGACCAGAAAATGGGCGTAATATGTAGGCTGTGTAATGGCTTTATCGGCCAGAAATTCGTGCACCTGACGTAGCATTTTATCGATAAGCCACAACGCCGGGCACGCCCAGAAAATCGCCCGTAGTATAGCCAGGCTAAGTACGTCGATACTATGATGCTGACGAATATGAACCAGTTCGTGATCAATAATCGGCGCGGTTTTAGCGTCGTCAGGATTGAGCACCAGATAGTGGAAAAACGAAAACGTTGGTACCAGTGAGTTGGTAGGCCGAACCAATACGTAGTCATCAATACGTTGTAGGGGTGACCGATGGATAAAGCGTAGCAATCGGCCGGTACGTAGCATAAGCCGAAGGAGTAATACTGCCGAAACGATCCCGTACGTCGTCAGGAAAATGGTTTCCCAGTCAGGCCCAGTTTCGGTGGGTAACGTAGCAATTGTAGTAACTGGCAGCGTAATAACACCAACGGGGACGGGTAGTGTCTCAACGGTTTGGGTGGGCAAATTTACTCGCGGAAGCAGCAACGTGAGAAGAGTGGATGCCAATAGGTACACGCGATTGAGACCGAAAAACGTATGCTGACGCAGAAACAGCCAATAACAACTGACGAAGAGCAACCCGTAGAGGTTGGCTTTCAGGAAATAGTCGAGTGTGCTCATTTATCTTTCTGTTGGTTAAGGATTCTGATGATCTCGTCGGCTTCGTTCAGGCTGATGTTTTTGTCCTTCACAAAAAACGACACCAGCTTTTTGAGCGAATTATCAAAGTAATTCGCCATGAGTTGCTCGGTCTGGAAACGCCGGTATTCTTCCTCCGAAATGAGCGGATAGTATTCGTGCGTTTTTCCGTAGGCTCGGTAGCCCACCAGTTCCTTTTTCTCCAGAATGCGGATAATCGTCGAGACAGTATTGTAGGCTGGCTTAGGCTCGGGTAATTCGGCTAGTACATCTTTAACGAAGCCTTTCTGAAGCTGCCACAACACACGCATAATCTCCTCCTCGGCTTTGGTGAGTTCGCGTATTTGCATACGAATTTCCTATTTGTTTGATACGTGTCGAAAGGTATGACTAATGATTTAGTTTTACAACTAATTTATTAGTTATTTTATTAAAAAAAAATATATTCCTGACTATTAGTGGATTATAGCGGCTGACAATGTTCCGGGAGGATATTCAGGAAACTGTAAGAAATTCCAGGGAATTGGATACTCGCTCGGTAAAGAGGTTTGGAAGAGGCTACGTTAGATACTGATGGTAAACGTAATGGTTCTGACATTGCCATCTATGGATCGCTCGGTAACGATCAGGCCAGAATCATTATCAAACAAGCGGTCGCCAACATGCGGCAACAGTCCGAAATCTTTGTAAAAATTCTCAATGCTGGTAAAGCATATCTGAAGCCTGGCTGTCCAGATTTCGGCAACGACTGGATCCTCATACCAGTTGCTGGATTTAACCAGTTTTTTGACATCATGCAGCAGGCGTTCAGAGAGTAAAAACTTAATCTGCCATTCCTCAACTTTCCAGTCTGGACTCCCAAGAGGGTCAACAATAGATTTTGTTTGAGTAGGCATCAGAATGGCGTGTTGCTATCCCTAAAAGTAACAAATCAGATTTAATAACAGCTAAATGATTTACTTATTTCTATACTATAGTCATAAGCCGTAGCCTTTTATCTGAATTATTGCACTACTATGTACTAATAGGGACTAATCAAATACATTAATATAGATAATGGTAAAAAGTGACTTTTTACTGCAATACGTATCGCATTTCCTGTTTGCAAGCTTAATAATTCGCTTTCTGGGAACTTACTATCACGCCATCAAACAGAATGCCCAGCCAAATAAAATCCGGCTGGGCATTCTGAATAGACGAACGTTTTCGATACTATTTATGGGTTGTTAATTTTCCTTCGAGCATTTTAATAAAATAACCACCGACAACTGATCGGGCCTGAAAGCCTACCTGTTTCGCATTGGTGGTTTCGTGCCAGTCGGTGAGCGGTACGCGCGAAGGCGTTTCATTAACGAACTTCCAGACGGGTTTTACGAATGCCTGAAAATCGGCCGGAGAACTGGTCAACGTAGCGGTCCACATAATCCAGTCAGACTTGGTGTAAGTCTTCCGGCTGTCTAACGGTAAGCCATAAGGCTTTTGTTTGGTCAGATAATAGGCAATTTCCTGCTGAGCGATCTGCTTTGGGAAGATATTCATATTCAGGAGCTTGTCCCAGATCAGGTTATATTTCTGACTCCATGTATCATTGGCATTTTCAAACGTCAGATCATAATGCACTTTAGCGGAAGGCGTTTTGTCGAGAGCAAGCTGCTGCCATTTGGTGGCCATTTCTCTTGCAGTCTTTAAATACGTATCGGCCGTTGCTTTGTCGCCCAATTGAGCCGCCAGTTGCCCGTATGCGGCAATACCCAGAATTGCCTTTACCGACAAGTTGGCGTTGCGGGCAATATGACCGGCAAAGTCATCGGTACACAACTGATTGGCAGGGTCAAAGCCATCTTTTTTAAGGTACTCTACCCAGGTCGTCAGGGTTTTCCAGTGTTGTTTCGCATAGTTGGCGTTTCCTTCCGCAGCAGCGATGGCACCCATCAGCAGCAGCATATTACCGCTTTCTTCAACAGGCATATCTTCTCCGTAAGTTTGTCCGTTGGCCTGCGGATACGTACCAACGTCGTGAGCCGCAAACGGCTTGGTCCACTTCCCGCTTTCGGAATATTGGAAGATGGGCTCCATCATACCTTTTAGCAGGGTCGGGTTGTAGAGCAGAAACAACGGAGCCGATGGATACGTAATGTCGACGGTGCCAATGGAGCCATTGGAGAAATTCTCTTTCGAGAAGAAAAAGAGTTCGCCTTTGGGCCCCGCCACAATCTTGTGCGCAGCAATTGCCTGCCGGTAAGCCAGTACGCACAAATCCGCGTACTGTTTACCACCTGCTTTCTGCGCATCGGCGCGGAGTTTGGCGTCGAAGGTGGTGCATTTCTGTTCGAGTTTCGTGTAGTCTTTCTCGGCTGTTTGCATCAGAGCAGGCATCGTGGCCTTTTCATCCCGACGCCACCACGGGCGCAGGTTTTTCTGGAAATATTGCACCGAATACAGATCGTCGTAACCCAGTAACAGGTATTTGGCTGTGGGTTTCGTTACGTTACTGAAATCCAGCACAGCCGCCATGGACACATCCACTGCAGCGCGGGGCGCGGTCTGGGACGTAGTGGTGGGAAGCTGGCCGGTTGTCAGAAACGACTTTTTCAGCGCATCGGCCATGCCGCCAGCAGTTTGATTACCGGTTTGCTGCGGTGCCGCCAGATACGCGTAACCCCAGTCAATCCGAACATTATCGCCTTTTCGGTACAGAATCGACTGCGTTTCAGTACCGATGGACTGATACGTTAACCCGGCCGTTTGCCCGGCTTTTACAACCACTTCCTGACCAATCGTATTAGTCGCCAAGGTGCCCGATTCGCTGAAAAATACCTGCACCGAATGCGGTTTTCCATCCTGCGAACGCGCTTCGAACGTAACGTACGTAATCGGCCGGGCTGCTACGTCCAGGTCGTCCAGTAAAAGGGGCGACCGAAAGTTAAGAGCCAGTTGAACGGGCCCCGCCGTAAAGGTGTAATTGGTTTGCGTGGCCGATACAGTTACGCCGGTTTGCGTGGCCGTTACTACCGAGTTGCCCCGGATAGGATTAACGATCCCAACATCAATGAATGAACCGCCCCGCGGACTTACGCAGTGAACGGCCAGTACGTTCTTCCCCGGTTTCAGCGCTTTTTGACCTTCGGCCGACAGGGGCAAGTAAATATATTCGTTAATGTAATCAGGCTTGTCCAGAATTTTAACCCCGTTCAGGTAAATCACTACGTCGTCGTCATGATTCAGTGACAACAGTAGTTTCGAGGGATCGGCTTTGCCGTCGTACGTGAACTCACGCCGGAAGTAAATACCATGCGGCATGGCATCAGCATTTTTCCATTTCGTTTTCGCGTCGGGCGTGTCGCCAAACGGACCGGTTCCGGCTATCCAGCGGCTATCGTCAAATTCGGGTTTCTCCCAGCCAGCCTCAGCCTTGGTAAATATATATCGGGCCGGATAGGGCTTGACTTCTCCTGTTGGCAAAATAGGATCATAGGTTGTCGGTACGGCTCCCAAAAACTGATACGCTTTGCCATCGACCCGAACGATACCCTCCAGCGATTGGGGCTTGCCGGTCCAGTGGCGTGTTGGCGAATCGGTTAGTTTATCCGTTGTGCTCCAAACACTAAAATAAGGATCGTGCGTAATGAGCGGATAAGCGGGTGGGCGAAGGTTTTGCGCGCGACTCTGTACAAACGATAAACAGGCAAATAGCAGACTGGCACACCGGAAAAGGGTAATTTTTTGCATTGAGAACAATGGATTTGGACAATAATTAAGCAGATCTCGTATCATAAACCCGGGGCGGGTTAACCTTTACTTAGCAAAGACAAACGGGTATTGGTTTTATCCCTTGAAATAATGAAAGATTCAGCGATAAATACTGCCCTAATGTTGCTGTAAAAGGGTAGAATGCTACGCTGTATTTCTTATTCAACTACCTGCCTAAACTCGATTAATAACCGTACGACATAATGAAACAAATAGTCGCCTTACTGGCTGCGCTATTGCTGCTTGGCCAGACGACAGAATCTCTTGCACAGCAGATTTCGAAAGAGGAGCTGCTTTTTCTGACCCCCGACTGGAAAGGCGAACGCTTCCCCGATGGACGTCCCAAGGTGCCCGATACTATTCTGAAACGAATGAAACTGGTGACCCACGAAGAAGCCTGGGCCGTCATGACAGGCGAAAAATACCGCTACCAGTTTGCCGGCGACTGGCAAACCATCAATCCCGACAGCGTCCTGGTGGGCCGCGCCTTAACCGCTACGTTCATGCCCGGCCGGCCCGATGTGCACCGGGTCACCGACGAAAAAGGGCATACCAAAGACGGCCGGGTCAAATCGCAGAATGCCTGGCCCATTGATATGCTGCTCAAAGGCGACGTCTACGTAGTGGATCAGTACGGTATGCAGGAAGATGGCCCC
>NZ_JBMDWV010000267.1:0-17740 GCF_048594605.1 Spirosoma sp. | reverse complement strand
ACGCTACGGTTTCCTCAAAGGGATACAGATCTACAATCACCATATCGATCGGCGGGATCCGGTGACGCTCAGCCTGAGCAAGGTCTTCGGGTAGTTCCCGCCGGTATAGAATACCGCCCATTACAGCCGGATGCAGGGTTTTGACCCGACCGCCAAAAATGGATGGATACCCCGTTAGGTCTTCAACAGCTGTTACGGGAACACCAAGTTGTTCGATAAAAGCCTGTGTACCGCCCGTTGAATAGAGTTTGACGTTTTGTTCGTCTAATAGTCGGACCAGAGGTTCGAGGCCGTCTTTGTAAAAAACGGAAATCAGCGCAGAAGAGATTTTCAGAGACATATATTGATCATGAAACAGCTTGCCGACTGTTTCTAAGATGTCAAGTTACGCAAAATGGATAACTAGTTGTTTCTTCGAATGAACCGCAAAGATAAGCAAAGGTCTTAACTTTGTGAGCCGAAGCTTATAACCTGAATTAAGCGGAGTTTTTTCCATTAATGAGTCAATTCAAAAAATTAGCCAGCGACACCGCACTTTATGGCATTAGCACCATTTTAGGGCGATTGCTCAATTTTGCGCTGGTACCGCTACACACGTACGTATTTACAAAACCCGGCGCCCTTTCGTCGAATGTGGAACTGTATAGCTACGTCGGTGTACTCCTGACCTTATACACATTGGGGCTTGAAACCACTTTTTTTCGGTTTGCCGCCCGCGCCAAAAATGATCCAGTTGAACAGCAGCGCGTTTTTAGTGATACGTTAAGTATTGTGATACTGATCAGCGGCCTGGCTTCTACATTAATTATTGCTCTGGCCCCACAGATAACCAGCTGGCTCAACTATCCGGGGCAGCAGTCGTCCATTATCTGGGTTTCCCTGATTATTGCCATTGATGCGATTGTCGCGATTCCCTTTGCCCGATTGCGGGTAGAAAATAAGGCTCGTCAGTTTGTTATTGCCAAAATTACCAACATTGTTCTGGCGGTTATGCTGAACGTCTTTTTCCTAATAATCTGCCGTGACATATACTCTGGGAAATATCTATCTGTTTTGCAGCCATTTGTGCGGCTTTTTTATAACCCGGCCATAGGACCCGGTTACATCTTTCTGGCGAATTTATTGGCTAACGCAACATATTTTGTTTTGATCCGGGATGCGTTTCGAAACTTTCGATTCCGTGTTGATAAAATGGCAATGGGTGCTTTGGTTGCCTATGCTTTTCCGCTTATGTTAACCAATCTGGCAGGCTTAGTGAACAATACAACTGACCGGATTTTTCTACGCCATTTTTTATCCGAAGGGTTCTATGATGGTATTAGTTCGGCGGATGCGCTTGGTATATATGGCAACTGCTACAAGTTGTCCGTATTTATGGCGCTGGCGATTCAATCCTTTAAATTTGCGGCCGATCCATTTTTTTTCTCACAAGCCGAAGATAAGAATGCACCCGATTTGCTGGCTAGTGTTACCAAGTGGTTTCTGATTGTATGCACAATTATCTGGGTAGGAGCTAGCCTGAACCTTGATGTATTAGGGCTATTACTGTCGGAACGCTACCGGGTTGGTCTGGATATTGTTCCATTGCTTCTACTGGCGAATCTCTTTCTTGGCGTTTATTATAATATTTCGTTCTGGTTCAAACTCAGCGATAAAACCAAATTTGGCACATTTATAACCGCTGTCGGGGCCACTGTTACCATTCTTGGTAACGTAGTATTGATCCCAATAATAGGTTATATGGGCTGCGCTGTTGCTTTTCTGGCGTCCAGCTTTGTAATGATGGCCATGTGCTACGTTCTGGGCGAAAAGTATTATCCTGTACCTTACGATGTTCGCTCGGCGGCAACGTATATCATCGGCGCAGGTCTGTTGATCTACGTATCATGGCTGTTTCCCATCGCGAATCTATGGATTGCGGTGCCGGTACACCTCTCCCTCTGTGGACTTTTTGTCGGAGTCGTCCTGTTTATTGAACGCGATACGTTTCTTCCATTAGTCGCTCGGTTGCGAAAGCGTGGTCGCCCGGCGGCAATTCGCTAAGTGGTTATACGTACAGAAAATTAATTTCTTTGAGTACTTTTTATAAAAAGTCTGTACCTGCTGGATACAGCGTTTTTTATAGATAAATTTGGAGATTATCTTCTCATATTACCTCCGTAAGTGGTACGTTTTTGATTCATGAAACGATTTTGTCGGAACAGCGTGTGGCTTTTGCCTATTGCGTTTTTATTTCTAATAACCTCCTGCCGAGAAAAGACTCTATTTGAACGGCTCAATTCGTCTGATACAGGCATTACGTTTGCCAATACAATTACAAATAGTGATACCCTGAATATTCTGAAATATCAGTATTTCTACAACGGTGGGGGGGTAGGCGTTGGCGATTTTAATGGCGATCAGAAACCTGATGTGTTTTTTGCCGGTAATCAGGTTTCTAATAAGCTGTATATCAACGAAACAGAATCTGCCGGTAGCTCGATACACTTCAAAGATATCACTCAGTCGGCGGGTGTTGGTGGCAGCGGGCGCTGGTGCTCGGGGGTGTCAGTAGTCGATATTAATGCCGACGGTAAATTAGACGTTTACGTGTCCAACACGCTTCACAAATCAGCTGCCCGGCGGGCTAATTTGCTGTACGTTAATCAGGGCAACGATGGTAGCGGTAATCCTACGTTCCGCGAAATGGCTACCGATTACGGCATTGCCGACACAACTTATACAACCCACTCCGCCTTTTTTGATTACGATAACGACGGTGACCTGGATCTGTTTGTGCTAGTCGATCAGATTGCCGACGAACGTAGTCCCAGCACGTTGCACCCGCGAATTCTGGATGGCTCATCGCCCAATACGGACCGGCTTTATCGGAACGATTTTGATGCGGCAAAAGGACATGCCGTCTTTACGGACGTAACGCGGCAGGCTGGTATTCTGTCCGAAGGATTTGGACTGGGCGTGAACATATGCGACATTAACCGCGATGGCTGGAAAGACATCTACGTAACAAACGACTTCGTGACGAACGATATGCTTTATATCAATAATCACGATGGTACGTTCACAAACCATGCTCGTCAGGCGTTTAAGCATACCAGTTATACGGCAATGGGAAACGATGTCGCTGATATTAATGGCGATGGCCTGGCCGACATTGTGGCGATGGATATGCTTCCGGAAGACAACCTGCGGAAGAAAAGCCTGATGGTCAGCACAAATTACTTCGCGTATCAGGAATGGGATCGGTTAGGCTACGAGCACCAGTATACACGTAATACGCTGCAACTGAATCAGGGCATACCCCCTAATGATACATCCAGAGCGGGTGTGCCTGCCTTTAGCGAAACAAGTATGCTGGCCGGAATTGCCGAAACAGAATGGAGCTGGTCAGCGTTACTGGCCGATTTCGATCAGGACGGATACCGGGATTTAGTCGTTACCAATGGCTTCCCGCGCGACGTAACGGACCGGGATTTTACGAACTATTACAGTTCTGTGAACGGCTACCTGACCGACATCATGCGGAAAGAGCTGATTGATACGATTCCCGAGGTAAAAATCAGCAATTATGCATTCAGGAATACAGGAAATGCTCAATCAGGCGGTCCGGCGTTTGAAAACGTAACGAAATCCTGGGGTATGGACGAACCCAACTTTTCAAACGGCGCGGCTTACGCCGATTTCGATGGGGATGGTGATCTGGACTACGTAATCAATAATATTAACGACGAAGCGATTATTTATCGTAATAACCTTACGAATGAAAAATCAGATAAGGCTCACTATCTGCGTATTCGTTTTGAGGGCGATGGAGCCAATCCGATGGGACTAGGTGCTATCGTAGAATATAGTCTGCCCGATGGCCGAAAGGAATTTTACGAGCACACTCCTTATCGGGGCTATTTATCCAGTGTTGAGCCTGTAGCCCATTTGGGTTTGGGTAAAATCAGTACAATCAAAAATCTGAAAGTGACCTGGCCGGGTGGGCGCGTACAGATTCTCGCAAACGTCAATGCCGATCAGACAATCACCCTTAAAGCAAAAGATGCCCAACCAGGCACCGCTGCGACAGCGTCAACGCCCGAACCTCTTTTTAAAGACGTAACAGCCGCCTTGGGTATTACCTATCGTCATGAAGAAGCGGACATCATCGATTATAATCTGCAGAAAACCCTGTTGCATAAACTAACTGAGTATGGCCCAGCGCTGACCGTAGGTGATGTCAATGGCGATGGGCTGATGGATATGGTGGTTGGCGGAAGTTCCAACTATTCAACCGAAGTGCTTCTGCAGCAACCATCGGGTCGATTTGTACGCAAACCTCTGCCTGCCAAGTTATCGGAGGATGCGGGCTTGCTGTTGTTCGATGCCGACGCTGATGGAGATTTGGATCTCTACGCGGCCAGTGGTAGTACCGAGTTTAATCCCGATCAGTTGGCAGACGCACTACGTCATCGGCTGTATGTCAATGATGGGAAAGGTACATTTACGTTAGCACAAAATGCGCTGCCCAATTTTCGAGTCGATGGCTCGTGCGTAAAAGCTGCTGACTTTGATCGGGATGGCGATCTCGATCTATTTGTGGGCGGACGAGTTGAGCCGTATAAATATCCGATGGGCGTACCAAGCTATTTACTCCGTAACGACAGTCAGAAAGGTCAGCCAAAGTTTGCGGACGTAACGGCACAGCTTGCGCCAACCTTGGCAAAAGGGGGCTTAACCTGCGATGCTCTCTGGACCGATTACGACAAAGACGGCTATGTTGATTTGCTGCTGGCCAGTGAATGGGCGCCACTCACCATGCTACGTAACGAAAAAGGCAAGTTTAAGCCGCTGGATAAGAGTGGCTTGTCGGATAAATCAGGTTTCTGGAACTCGATTACGCCCGGCGACTTTGATAATGATGGCGACATTGATTACATAGCTGGTAATCTGGGACAGAACAATCTGTTACGTGCCAGCGATGACCGGCCGGTGCGGATCTACGCTGGTGATTTTGATAATAATGGATTTTACGACGCCTTCCCGACAGCTTATTTTGTTAACGCCAACGGGAGGTACGAAGAGTACCCTTATTTCGGATGGGACGACATGGTGAAGCAGATGATCGGGATCAAACGTCGATACATCAAGTACAATGATTTTGGCCGGGCAACCATTGACCAGATTTTAACGGAAGAAGAGCGTAACCAGGCCTTAAAATTATCCGCTACGTATCTGTCGAGCAGTTATATCGAAAACAAAGGGAATGGTCAGTTCGATGTTCGGCCATTACCGTTTATGGCTCAGACGGCTCCTTTGTTTGGTATGATTGCGCAGGATGTTGATGGAGACGGTAACCTGGATGCAGTTCTGGTTGGTAATGAATATGGTAGTGATCTGGTCGCAGGACGAATGGACGCCTTTAATGGATTGGTACTGAAAGGCGATGGAAAGGGAGGTTTTGCACCGCTAACCGTTGCACAAAGCGGATTCTATGTACCTGGTAATGCAAAAGCGCTGGTCAGCTTGCCCGATGCGCAGGGACGCTGTCGATTGGCGGCTACTGAGAATCGCGGTCCGCTACGTGTATTTGCCTTAAAACAGCCCCAGACGTTCGAGGCAGTCGATACGCGTACAACGGCCGTTGACATACGCTTGAAAAATGGTCGGGTCCGGCGGCAGGAGATCCCATTCGGTACGTCGTTTTATGGACAATCAGCGCATGGTGTCTGGCTATTGCCGGGCGAACAGATTGTGAAAAAGTAAGCAGAGTACGTATAAAAAAACTTCGATAATCACGCAGTTTTTTTATACGTACTCAATACGTGCGTTCCCGAAAATTGGCGGGTGAAACCATCGCACTACGTCGTCGAACAGCCGTTGTTATGAAAAAACCCGTTGCTTTTCGGCCTGATGGATTGGTGTTAATGATATTCGTCGGAACATTGGCCAGAGGTTGGGCAAACAAACCGCCATTGGTTAACTGGTCGCGCAGCGCTTCCCAGAACGAAAGTCCTTCTTTCGTAATCGATTGTAATTCAACGGTTACACTGTCGTTCAGCGCATATAAACTATCCGGATTGATCGATAGCCGAATAGGTACAATAAACACTAGTCCATCCGTTACAGTACTAGCTCCGCGAAACGCGCCATCTTCCGAAGTGATAATGTTTCGGGGTTGATTTTGCAACGTACCGTTTCGAAAAAAACGAATCCGATAATAATCTGCGGCACCGGGAAGATCACGGGCGTAAAACTCGCCCCGGTACCCTTCTGTGGTTGAAACAGGCGTTATTTTTCGCTTCACAAAAATAAGCGAGTCGATAGGAGGGACCCGGTTGATGGTTGAGCTGGCTCGGTACGTTTCGCCCTGATACGTAATTGACAGTTGGTACGTCCGGCCAATATGCCCTAACGTATCGTTTTTGGTAGGTTGCCAGACGTAGTAACCATCATTATCTGCATCCTGGAACGCATACGTTTTCCCGGTATTGTCGGTCACGGTAACGGTAGCGCTAACAGCCGCCAGAGGAGTACTACTGTCGAAATACGCAGCGGTTTGCGTTAGCCGAATCGTTTGCGGGCCAGGTTGGTCCGTGAGGTTAGCATCGACAGAAAGCTGGGTTGGACCCGTATCGAGTTTGGCGTCAATGACGGTTGTGCAACTCGTAAAGCTCAATACGCCACCAACCAGCAATAAAACAATAAACAGTGATTTCATGAGGTTACGCTACGTTAAAACTTAAAATTGTAGGTAATTGATGGAATGATGGTGGCAAAAACCGAATACCGAATGGCTTCAGTGACGCGCGGATTATCTTCGTTCGGCTGGAAATAGACCGAGAACGCGTTTTTGCGGGCATAGGCGTTATACACTGAAAATACCCAGTTGTCTTCTTTCCGTTTGCCGGGCCGCCTGCGTCCCTGCAACGTAGCGGCTAAGTCGAGCCGGTGGTAAGCCGGAATCCGATAGTTGTTACGTCCGCTTATGACCTGCCCAACGTAGCCCTCATACTCGAAACGATTGGTTGGGAACGTAGCGGGTGTACCGCTGGCGAGGGTAAACGTAGCGGAGAAATTCCATCGCTTAGCCGCTGGCGGATCAAACAGCAGCACCGATGTCAGCGTATGTCGTTTGTCAAAACGAGTTGGATACCATTCGTTATTATTAATACCCAACACCTGCCGTTCGGTTTTAGCGAGCGTATAGCTGATCCAGCCATTTACGACCCCTGTGTTACGTTTCAGATAAAATTCAGCCCCGTAAGCCCGCCCTTTTCCGTTGAGCAGATCGCCCTCGAGGTACTTATTCAGAATCAGGCTGGCGCCATCAATGTAGTCGATCTGGTTCTGCAACCATTTATAATATATCTCCACCGACGCTTCGAACTCGCGACCTGTGTTGGTAGATCGACCAAAGTTCTTGAAATAACCGGCGGCAATCTGATCGCCAACCTGCGGTTTGATGTTGTTGGTCGATGGGGTCCAGATATCCAAAGGTGTTGAGGCTGTTGTATTCGAAATCAGGTGAATGTATTGCGCCAGTCGGTTATAACTTAGTTTCAGCGCACTATTGTCCGACAGCTCGTATTTGGCCGAAAAACGTGGTTCCCAGTTGCCGTAGGTTTTGATCACCTGCCCACCTTTGTAGCCAATAGACGAGACAACATCCCGCCGTTGTCCCAATGCTACGTCGGTTGAGAACACATACGCTTCGCCGGGACCAACGTAGTGAAACAGGGAGTAACGTAATCCGTATTGCAGTTGCAGTTTTGGCGTAACCTGCTGTTCATTACCGACATAAAGCGCCGTTTCGAGCGCATGTTTATTGGCGATCCCAAACGAGCGCACATCGCCGTCACTGGCTGCAGTGGCGGTGCCAGGCTGGAAATCGTGAATGATGGCTTGCCCGCCAAACGTAAGCAGGTTCTTTCCCAAAGCCAGCGAAAAGTCGGGTTTGAGGCTATAATCAACGATTCGTGAATTAGTTCGGAAGAAATCTGTTGGGGTTTTACCTTTCAGGTCTGAATCCAGCGAATAATCATAATTGCTGTAATAAGCCGTTGTGTTCAAAAACAGGCGGTCGCTGAATACGTGGTTCCACCGCGCCGAAACAGTAGCATTTCCCCAGTTAAAACCAAAGTCAGCGCCGAACACATCGCGCCCCAGGTAACCCGACAGAAATACCGTGTTTTTATCGTTGATCCGGTAATTGCCTTTGGCTGTCAGATCGTAGAAATAAAACTTTGAACCTTTCAGATCACTATTCAGAAACGGCTGTGCCAGAATATCGGCGTACGAACGTCGGGCAGCTACGATAAACGAACCTCGGCCCTTGAAAAGCGGCCGCTCGTAGGATAAACGACTAAAAATCAGTCCAATGCCGCCATTTAATTCCGGTTTTTTAGCGTTCCCTTCTTTCAGGCGCACATCCAGAATCGATGAAATACGGCCCCCATAATTTGACGGGATACCACCCTTGATCATTTTGACATCCTTAACCGCATCGGGATTGAAGACGGAGAAAAAACCAAACAGATGCGATGAGTTATAGACCGGCGCTTCGTCCAGCAGCACCAGATTCTGATCGATACTTCCCCCCCGAACATTGAAACCCGTAGCTCCTTCACCCACCGTCGAAACGCCGGGAAGCAACTGAATGCTACGTACTACGTCCACTTCGCCTAGCAATGCCGGAATGCGCTTCAGTGTTTTTACATCAATCTGGTTAACGCTCATTTCGATGTTCTTAACGTTATCATCCTCACGTCTGGTCGATACGACTACTTCCTGCAGGTCTTTTCCTTCCTGCTGTAGTTCCAGATCAAGGCGTATGTTTCGATCCGTCAGATTAATCGAGCGGGTTTGGCGGGTGTATCCAACGTAGCTGATAACGAGATTATAATTGCCGGGAGCAATAGTAACGGCGTAAAAACCGTAGTTATTGGTGACCGCTCCGGTACCTGTTTCTTTCACATAAACCGACACACCTATTAATCCTTCGCCATTGGCGGCATCTTTGATGTAGCCGCTGACTGTTAAGGCAGCCTGACTGTCTTTCGATTTGGCTGTAACAAGGGCATTGATAGTCTGTGCGCCAGCATTAGATAGAGGCAGCGTACTAAAAGCGCAGAGAAGATAGATCAGTAAATTATAGTTCATTACGTTATCTGTCAGCAAAGCAGACGTTCGGTTGCTACGTCAGGACAAGGCAAAAGTAACTTGCCTTGTGTTCAACAGAATTTAAAATAGGATAAACTCGCCAAAATTGAACCTGAACGGTCCTGAGAGTTAGATAAAACCAATAAAGTGTAAGCTAACGCCTTTATTTTTTGTCTTGTTTTTTTATCTCCTTAATTAGTTTCTGAGCTTCTGCTGAATCTGTTTTGGGGAAATCAGTGGGGAGTGATTCAAGAATTTCGGTAATAATATGCGCAATGATGAGTTGCTGATTGGGACGGTCATCGCTGGGAATAACGTACCACGGATTCTGCCGGGTAGCCGTCGCTTTGATTGTATCTTCATACGCCTGTAAGTAGGCTGGCCAGAATTCCCGTTCCTCCAGGTCGTTCTCACTAAATTTCCACTGCTTTTCAGTATCTTCCAGACGAGCGACAAGCCGTTTTCCCTGTTCCTCTTTCGCAACGTGCAAATAAAACTTCACAATTGGAAAGCCATTGCGGAACAGGTAATCTTCAAAATGCACAATATCACTAAAACGTTGTCGCCAGAGGGTCTGCTCGTTTTTGGGTAATAAACCAGACGGAATTAACTGATTGTGTAAACGTTCGGGATGAACACGTAACACCAGTACTTCTTCGTAATACGACCGGTTAAATACCCCAATGTATCCGCGCTCGGGAAGCTCGTGCCAGAAGCGCCACAGAAAATCGTGTTTTAAGTCCTCTTCAGCAGGTTTTTTGAATGGAGCCATCTGAAAACGGGATGGATTGACACCTTTAAATATTCGCCGGATACTGCTGTCTTTACCCGCTGCGTCCATTGCCTGAAATACGACCAGAAGACCGTAGTGTCCATCGGCATGCATTCGATTTTGCGCCTGGTCCATTCGAACGGCCAGTTCATCTAACTGGCGATTGAGGTCGGCTTCGTCGGTATAAAATGGCTCGATCAACGTTGGTGTATCGCTGATCGAAAAATGCTTTTTTTCGTCGTATCGGAAAAGATTGCTATTGATTTTTTTCATGCCTGTAATGCCGATTTCGCTACGTTTATCGTATACCTGTTCTTGGTCTGCTACGTTATTCGTTCTGACCCTGAATTACTGGAATCAGTTTTTGTAACTCCTTGAATCGTTCGGCATTAGGTTTGGGTTCATCAAAAGGTAGTTTGCTGAGTTCATCGATAATGATACGTCCAACCAGCAGTCGCATGTTTTTTTTATCATCAGCCGGAATTACGTACCAGGGCGCTTTGTCAGTGGCCGTTTCGTTGATTGCTTCTTCGTAAGCATCCTGATAAGCGTCCCAGAATTCGCGCTCTTTGACGTCACCCTCTTCAAACTTCCAATTCTTGTCAGGGTCTTCAATACGTGCAATAAGACGGTCGGCCTGTTCTTTTTTTGAAACGTGCAGGTAAAATTTAACGGTTAAAAAACCATTACGGTACAGATACTTTTCCATAGCGCGTATGGCTTCATAGCGATGTTTAAAAAGCTTATCAAGGTCTGTGGTTGACTCTTCTGGTAAGCGTTGACTTTGGGTCAGAATTTCCGGGTGCACCTTCGTTACCAGTACTTCTTCGTAATAGGACCGGTTGAAAATACCAATTGTGCCTCGTTCAGGCAGTTCGCGCCAACTACGCCACAGAAAATCGTGATCAAGCTCCTGATCCGTAGGTCGTTTGAACGAATAAACCCGAACACCGGCCGGGTTCGTACCCGTAAAAACATGCTGAATGGTGCCATCTTTTCCGGCCGCGTCCAGAGCCTGAAAGACAGCCACTAACCCATAGCGATTGTATGAGTACATTCGCTCCTGTAACTTGTCAATTTCAGCGGCCTGCTGCCTCAGAATGGCTTCATAATGTTCGTTGTCTTCATAAAAGTCATCTATTTTAGTAGGCGACTTTTTTAATTTAAGCGTTGTGCTACCGGTATAGCGGAAGTGGTCAATGTTGAAGTCTTTCACAGGCATTTTTGCGCAAAACTTTACGCGGATGAGTTGCGTTATTGGTATGAGTTTAAACCACAAATCAATCGAATGGTTGCGACCAACTTTCGCAAACAACTTGCTGTGTTCAGTCTTATGCTGTTTACGGCCTTAGGATGTACACAGTCGGCCACGCAAAAGAAATCAACTATTATGACCACAAATCAATCTGAAAATCTGGCTAAAGCGACATTCGGAACAGGCTGTTTCTGGTGTACTGAAGCTTTGTATGAATCGCTGGATGGAGTAATATCGGCTGTATCAGGCTATGAAGGTGGCCATAAAGCCAATCCGACCTATAAAGAAGTTTGCACGGGCACGACTGGCCATGCAGAATGCGTAGAGGTTACGTATGACCCTAAAAAAATTACGTATCAGGAATTGCTGGAGGCCTTCTTCCGGAGTCACGATCCTACGTCGTTGAATCGCCAGGGAAATGATGTTGGTACTCAATACCGATCGGTAATTTTTTATCATAATGATGAGCAAAAACAGCTGGCTGAAACTGCCAAAGCAGAGTTGGATAAGTCGGGTGCATATGATAAACCGATTGTAACGGAAATTAGCCCTACCACTACGTTCTACGAAGCAGAAGACTATCATCAGAGCTATTTTGCCAATAATCCTAATCAGGGTTATTGCGCCTTTGTGATTGCCCCGAAAGTGGATAAATTTAGAAAGGTGTTCAAAGAGAAACTGAAGCCAGAAGTCACTCAATAGGAGGGAGGGACAATATATATCACCAGAAAAGCCGCTTATATATAAGCGGCTTTTCTGGTGATATATACCCATATTTTAAAAAATGGTTCAAGTCAAATAGTTGATAATGAGGTGCATATTGGGTTTGCGTTGGAATAGTGTAGATGAATAAGTTCTGCTTTACTATGTTTGTTGCGTAGTCGACTTTTTGACCGATTAATAAGACGTTCGTTTGCGTCCTTGTTAGGGCCATAGATTCGCTTTTACTTTGTTTCAAATTTTAACGCAAATCAGTTTTCACATGAAAAAAATTCACTTTTCTATTTTGTTGGTACTTGGTCTTTTAGCAGGCACTCAGTCGTTTGCTCAGCTTGCCGTTGATAAGGGATCCAAATTTATCAACCTTGGTATTGGGGTAGGCGGTTATGGCTATTATACAGTAGGGAGCGGTATTGGTCTAAACGCATCTGCTGACTTTGGCGTATACAAGAATATTACAGTGGGTGCCGTAGCTGGGTATAAAAGCTATGGTAGCGTAGGCACGTACAAATACAATTCTTTCGACATTGGTGCCCGCGGATCGTATCACTTTAATGAGCTGCTTAATCTAGGTACTGATAAAGCTGACCTTTACGCTGGTTTGGGTATTTCGTACTTCTCTTTTTCATATGGAGGTTTTTTAGATAACTACGGAACCGTCTATGTGCCTATTCACCTTGGTGGACGTTATTTCTTTAGCGAAAATGTAGGTGCGTTTGCGGAATTAGGTTCAAGCCTGGCTACCTTAAAACTTGGGGTTACCTTTAAATTTTAAGAAAGTGGGTTGAAATACAACAAAAAGCCTCTCGAACTGAGAGGCTTTTTGTTGTATTTCGATTTTTTGTATTCCTGCCTACTTTATCTTTGAATACAACAGATACAGGTTACTGTATTGTGCTTCGGGCCGGATGGCCGAAGTCATGACAAATCCATTAACCAGAATAACCTAAACTAATTCAGTCGACCTACTTAATAACCTAATCTTCAGACTATTCTATTATGGTGAAAGGAGTAGAAATCTAATAGCTAACAGTAAATGATCGATTTCTCGGATTACGTCTTTATTTGGTTTTGAACACATCATGTTCCAGTGAGACGAACTGATATCATTATTCTGCTGCCCATAACAAGGGGGACTTAGATCACTAAGTCCCCCTTGTTATGGGCAGCAGAATTCAATCGTATTTACTTCTGGAAGAAATCGATTTTGTCCGCGTCCGTGTTGTTGGTGATCTTCTCCTCCCCACCACTGTAAGGAGCAATCACACTCGTCATCGTCAACGTCCCCGACGTGGCACCGGGCGTGATGCTGCCCGTCAACCCAAACGAGAGAATGTCCCCCGCTGCGATAACCTGACCTGCCTTGGCCGTCAGAATGTAGTAGTCCTCATCCGAGCTGCCATCAAATGTCCAGGAAGCATTGTTGACCGTCTTTCCTCCCACCGATGTGGCAGCGGGAGCATAGCTGAGGCTAATCTTGGCATCCTTGCTGAGTTTGACCAGGATCGAGCCCGTGGTGCTGACTCCATTCAGCTCGTAGACTTCCACCACCACCGTCATGTCCGTTTTACCATAGATCGTTGAGGGACGGGCATAGATGATGGGGGTCAGATCAGGAATCTTGAACTTGAGCGTCACCTTGGCCGGATCACTCTCCAGCCCCGCTTTGTCGCGTTGGGCATAGTAAAAAGTCACCGTGACCGCCCCGTTGGTGGGATCGACCTTGAGTTTGCCGGGCTCATAATTGGCAATGACCTGATTGAGTGTCACCTGGGCTCCGTTGTAGTAGAGCGTGCCGTTGGTGGCCAGGGTGGTGATGACGATGGTGTTGCTGTTGGAGACGCCGGTATAGATCCCATCTTCCAGATCTGATCCGGTCAGGGTGGGCACCTGCACCTGGAGACTGCCCCCTGGGTTGGCCAGGTTCTCCACCAGCTTCTCATCGGCTTTGGGCTTCTTATCGACACCAAAATTGACCTCGTCTACATTATCCTCGGCCAAGGTTACCTTGATTTTACCGTCGGCGGGCACTCCGTCGTTTCCGGCTGCTGCTCCAATGTTCTCGCCGGTATTGACTACCTGGTTGGCCAGGCTGGTGGCGGGAGGATTGTTGCCTGGTGTGCCCGGCGCGTTGCTGAGGACCACGGAGTAGGCGGTGTTGGGGGAGAGTCCGGAGAAGGAGTAGGCGCCATCGGTGAGGGGGGTGGAGGAGATGACCTTGCCGGATGTGGCGCTGACCAGGCTGACGTAAAAAGTGTTGGAGGCCAAGCTGCTGACGGCGGTGCCATTGACGATGCCATCGACCAACCCATTGGCATCATCAAATACGTTACCTGAGATACTAACCGTCGGATGACCAGGAGGAGTCATGTCCACAATAGCATTAAAAGGAAAGTAGTGCATTTCTCCGCCGGATTGAACAAAGGAGTTGGCTATTAACTGGCCTTGAATATTTGACTGATTCACTGTTTTTACTACGTCTGCCAATGGTGCTAGTACGCTACCTTCAATCGTAGAATTCCCGCCAATAGTCAGCGACGTAGCATTATAAAAATTCCACAAAATGTATGGCGCATTATCACCACTTACTCCGCCCAAACTCGGTGTGTTCCAGGTGAATGCTCCTGACGCGTTTACGTTAATGATTAATACCTGATTCGCCGAAGGTGCGTTTGTATACGTTAGGTTCTGAAGTTTGTTCAGATCAGCTCCCGTTACGTTCCAGACGTTTGTACCTTGCTCTAAAACAATTTTAACCTGACTCGGCAGATTGGTCTGACTGATCGTTTGTCCGTTCGGATTCGTTAATGTAATTCGGGAAGGCTGCTGAGAAAGGATCAACGAGTTGTTCTTCAACGTAGCAAATTTATTCGCAAAGTCAATCACATTAGCCTGGCAGACTGCAGAGTAGCCATTAGCATTCTGGTTAATCAGGATGCTGGGATCGTTGTTATAACTACCTGCTGTTTTTGTGATGCTTATGTTGGAAGAAGCGCCATTATTATCAGTATACCAGACCTTGAGGGCATCTGTGTTCGCATTACCCTGACATACTCCGATTTTGGCATAAGAGTTACCATTTACCTGAAGCTTGCCACTCTCCAGTTTAACTCCTCCCCCAACAACCAAGCCAACGCGATAGCCATCAACGGTAAAATCGGTGGAATGCGTAGCTACCTGATAGTTACCCGCTACAGTCAGATTTCCACCTATTGCTACAGCCCCGTCGCTTTCATTAGTGGTTAGTCTGGCATCTGACGCTAAAAAAACGTTGAACTTATCAGCAGGTGCAAGCGGATTTTGAGCCTGTACTTCTTTGGGCTGTCCTGCTAATAGAAAACCCATTACTGTAAACAATCGGAAAGCAGCAGGGTGTATGTTAAGACTAAAAACTAGTTGAATAAACCGGACTAAAGATCTGGCACTGATAGGCCACCTAAAGCGGAATAAGTTCTGTCTGGGTACGGTCAATAGAGGGCTATCAAAGCCTAGATAATTGACAGATTTAGTAGTGAATAGAGGAAGTATTATGCCTTTCATTAAGATTGATTTTAGTTAGTGGCACTACTTAAAAAATCACATTTGCGAACCTGTAAATGATTGCGCGTTCGTAAACTGGACTTACGAAATGAGTGAAAGTAACATTCTCTCTAAAAAAAAATAATCTTAAATTTTTCCAATAGGCTGATTAGTCGTAACTTTTATTAATTGTTTAATAATCAGACCCATAGACATATGAATAGATTACAGGCAACCAGAAATAGTTATAAATTAAACAATAAACAACCTTATATTTTATAGGTTTCGATAAGCCTCAATATTTTGTTTACCATCATTGAAAAATCATAAAGCACAACAAAACGAATTTACGAATCTATTATAGGAGAATTAGGCTGCACTATAAGCTAGACCATGTTGATCGATTGGCGAAGCGCTTATCTAATAAATCACATCATTAAAAGATTGATAGTTTGTAATTAGTAGTTAATAAGATCTTTTGGCTAAAAAATTCGCCAGATCAGCACACCAGCACGGTGTAGGCTATACGTCGGCCTGATGCAATCAGCCAAGAGTACTGCTGAGAGCTGATAGAAGAAAGATCCGCTACGTAGCAACAAGCCCCGCTAGTCAGGACTGGCGGGGCTTGTTGCTACGTGAATAGTATCGGGGTTATAAACTGGGTTTGCGGGTTAACTCTTTTCGGATCTTATCAGCAGCAGCCAAATCTGTCAGCGTAATATTGAGCTTATGTCTCAGAGTCGGTGAAGCCGATAAAATCTCGCTGGCCATTTGAATCAACGTAGCGGCCGTAGCAGCGCCATCCACCTTACGACGCGCGGCACGGCCTGGTCGGGAATGAACCGTTTGCGTGGTTATTTGAGATAAGTTAGTCGACTCCATTTCGTTCTTATAATGAGTTGTTTACGTTCAATTAAAGAACAAAAAATAAGGCATTTTCATTTCAAAATCACTTGATATTCTGCACACCTTTCAGAAGAGTTACGATGCCTTTTACAGGTCTCTTTTCGGTATTTGCTTACAGCCTAATTAAGCGAAAGAACGGGCGTAAATTACGTAATACGTATGAATGACTGAATTCGATTTGGTTACAACCATTTCGTACAAAAAGCCAGTATATCCGTTCGCATAGCGACTGTTTCCTCATGTCCAACGTCGTAAATATGTAACTGCCAGGCATTAGAAGCGCCCTCACGCAGATAAACCTCCTTAAGTTGCTGATCAATCTTTTTCAGCCCCTGCAAAGGCGTCAATGGATCGAACCGGCCGGCTAAACTAAAATGAGGTCTCGGAGAAATCAGCGCATTAATACGTGCCGTAGAAAAATGGGTAAGCAAGTCAGGAACGTAGTAGTAAATCCCATGCAAACCCAGCCCTTTAGTCTCGATAAGTGATTCATAGTCCGTCAGGCAGCACAGATCAATGCATACTTTGATACGCTCATCCAAAGCAGCCAGCCACCATGCCATTGTACTTCCCATCGACATTCCTATTGTAGCTATCCGCTCTGAATCGACATCCGGGCGGGTTTGTAAATAATCCAGCGCCCGTAGATTGTCATAAACCATCATTCCCCAGAGCACCTGACCATGCCACAGCATTTCCTTAAACGTGTCTAACTCTTTACGCTGCTGGCGCTCTCCGAAACACCAGCTATCGATGCATAAACCGGCATAACCGGCCCGACCCAGCGCTACGGCGTAAGGTGGCTGCTGCATTTCAGGTCGGCCTTTTACAAACTCATCTTTACCAACTTCATACTGACCGAAATGTGAGTGATTGAACAGAACAACGGGGAGTTTTCCAGGCTTGTGCTTTGGTTTGGTAAAATAGGCGGAAACGTGCTCAATGCCATTAACGTCCAGCATCAGCTTTTCAATAACTAACTCATCCGTCTCCTGAATCGTAACCTGCTTAACTGTTATTGGCCTGTATCGATCGGGCAGTTTTCCCAGAAGCCGATATAATTCCGTACGCTGTTTGCTTTTGCTGGCTTCGGTCATTGGTTAATCAGGATGGTCAATCTACGGTTTATCAGGCTAAAATCTTATTCTATCCTTATCAATTTACTACGTTGGTCGAAGCTGACTACGTGTTCTTTCAAAAAATCGCCACCTACGTTGATCTGATGGGTTTTGTCCGAATAATATATTTTCTGATCACTCACCCGAGCCAATCCTATGGCAATTTCATCGTGCAGAATAGCCTCCTGTAGAGTAAACTTTGTATTTCCGTTGGAGACAACTCGCTGATTGGGTGTGCGCGTGTAATGACCATCAGTCAGCAACTGCTCAGGAAAGTTAAACGAAAAATCTGATCCAGTATCCAGA
>NZ_JBMDWV010000266.1:0-5062 GCF_048594605.1 Spirosoma sp. | reverse complement strand
TAGTGCTCAAGCTTTCCGAACTACTACGTTATATGCTTTATGAATGTAACGCTCCGGAAGTGCTGCTGTGGAAAGAACTGGAGTTTATTCGTAACTACGTTGATCTGGAGCAGCTTCGCTACGGCGAACGACTGGATCTGTCACTGACAATTTCTGGTGAGTATCAGCACAAACGCATTGCCCCTCTGCTACTGATTCCTTTTCTGGAAAATGCCTTTAAACACGGAACAAGCGAGCAACGTGAGCAAGCCTGGATGCATATTGACTTATCCGTTCAGGGCCAAACGCTTAAATTTAAACTTATCAATAGCCGGGAAGCTATGCCACACGACGATACGTATATTGGCGGAATTGGCTTGCAAAACGTAAAAAAACGACTGCAATTGTTATACCCCGATTGCCACGACCTACGTATCACGGCTGAAGATGAGACGTTTATGATATTTCTGACCCTCGAATTGTCGCCAGTAGCAGATACCGTCGAAAAAGCAAATCAGCTAGCAGCAATAGCGTAACCCTTTACCACAATGTCTCCAATACGTTGTCTACTGGTTGATGATGAACCGCCCGCGCTGACCGTTATCGAATCGCATATCAGCATGATTGACGATTTGTTAATCGTAGGCACGTGTCATAATGCCATTCAGGCTTTTAGTGTCCTGCAATCTACGCCGGTCGATTTAATGTTTTTGGACATTAAAATGCCTAAGCTTCTCGGCACCGATTTCGTGCGCAGCTTACGCCAGCCACCCAAAGTAATTTTTACGACGGCCTACCGCGATTACGCGCTGGATGGTTTCGAACTGGACGTCGTTGATTATCTGCTGAAGCCGATTTCGTTCGAACGATTTCTGCGAGCGGTTTCCAAGGTGATGCGTTCTGAATCCACCCTGAGTAATTCGCTGCAACCTGACGTATCATCGGCGGTGGAGAAAGCAGCGGAGTCTTCAACTTCTTTTTTGTATTTCCGGTCCGATCGTAAGATGGTGAAGGTTTTTATTCGTGACATTCTTTACGTTGAAAGCCTGAAGGATTACGTAAAAATTGTCACTACGTCAGCCAGACCCCTGGTTGTCAAACAAAGTATCAGTTCGCTGGAGGAAATGCTGCCGGACAATGGATTTCTGCGCATACACCGCTCCTATATTGTCGCCATTGATAAAATAACAGCTTATACGCCTACTTACGTCGACGTTTCGGGTCAGGAGCTTCCGATTGGTCGATTGTATCACAAAGAAGTAGGGCAACTACTAAAAATAGGAACGGAGTAAGTTTCAGATACGGCGGGAACAGTAGATTTTTGAGGACAGCGCCTATTTATTGACAATCAGCAACGTAGCAGTGTTCTCCTGATTCTACTATGACACTCCAATCCAATCGTCGGGAATTTCTGAAACAAAGCAGTGCAGCCGCGCTCAGCATGGCTTTGTTCCCTAATCTGAAGCGAAAAGTAGCCCCCAGTGATCGAGTGCGTGTTGCCCATATTGGCTTAAATGGCATGGGAACCAATCACTTAAACTGGTTTGCCAAATTACCCGAAGTGGAAGTAGTTGGTTTGTGCGATCTGGATGAGACGCATCTTAATAAAGCCCTCAATACGTTACAGACGCTTCAACCGAACACAACTGCAAAGACCTACGCTGATTTCCGGTATCTGCTCGACCGTAAGGATATCGATGCCATCACCTGCGCCACGCCCGACCATTGGCACGCTCAGATTGCAATTATGGCTTTTCAGGCGGGAAAAGACGTTTATGGCGAGAAACCCTTGTCGTACAGCGTTCGGGAAGGACAAAAAATGTTGAAAGCCCTGAACCGTTACGACCGTATTTTTCAACTCGGCACGCAAATTCACGCAGGCGATAATTATCACCGTGTGGTCGAAATTATCAAAGCTGGTGCTATCGGGAAAGTACATACGATTCGGCTCTGGAAAACAGGGTTCCCACCCGTGCTTGGCCCAGCCAAATACCAAACGCCACCTGCTACCTTAAACTGGGACATGTGGCAGGGGCCCGCGCCGGTTTCGCTCTACACGCCTGAACGATGCCATTTTACGTATCGTTACTTCCTGGATTATTCGGGCGGCATTTTTCAGGACTTCTGGTGCCATATCGCCGACGTAGTATGGTGGTCGATCAATCCAACGGGCCTGAAACGGATCAGCGCCAAAGGCGAAGCGCCGGAAGGTATTGGCGATGCTCCTAAACGGATTGACATTGACTACGAATTTGACGGACTGAATCTGTACTGGACGAGCACTCCACCCAACGTAGCGGGCGCTGAAAAACGAGGAATCGGGGCCTATTTTGAAGGTGACAAAGGCACACTACTCTGCGATTACAACACGCGTGAGATTACGATCAATGGCGTAACCATGACCGACATCGCCGAAATTCCCATTACGCTTGAACGGTCGCCGGGGCATCAGCAGAATTTTATCGACGCCGTCAAATCGCGGAAGCAACCCGAATCGAATCTGGCTTATGCCCGCCAGATGACGTTACCAATGCACCTCGGCTTAATCTCTTACCGGCTTGGTCAGCCACTGGAATGGAATGCCAAAAAAGAAAAGTTCAGACATAATCCTGACGCCAACGCGCTTCTATCGAGGTCGTATCGAAAAGACTGGAATTTGATATAATGTTTCTTGCAGGATAAACCGGGTTATTTTCGTTCGCAACCCTATTGGAGAAAACTCGTCTTTAGTACTTCATCATAAACTCGCTCAGGTTCGTATCGGCATCCAGATTGAGTTTTTTTCGCAGTCGGTACCGTTTTAACTCAACGCTTCGGTGCGTAATATTTAGCAGTTGGGCAATTTCCTTCGTCGATAAATTCATACGCAGATAAGCCGCCAGCTTCAGATCGCCCTGACTCAGATCGGGATAGTTCTCGATAAGATGCTTTAAAAACTGCTCGTGAACTTTGTTGAAATTTGCTTCGAAAAGCTTCCAGTCCTGCTCACTCGAAATGTTCGCATCAATGAGCCCGTTGATACGCTGAAAATCTTCCGTCGATACGCGATTACCTGAGCGGCTTTTTAACCGATCCAGTTCTTCTTTCAACTGCACCAGCAATTCATTTTTTTGAATTAACGACATGGTTGAATTCGCTAACTCTTCCGATTTTTGAATCAGGCCTTGCTCCAGTTGCTCTTTTTGCAGCAAAATAATTTCGCGCTGATTCTGTTCTTCCTGCCGACGGAGTTTCTCATCCATGCGTTTCTGCTGGGCGGCAATCCGACGAAGGTGCAACTGGTAAAACAGCCAGATCAAAGCGGCCAGCAAGGCCATATAGATCAGTTTACTCCAGCCTGTCCAGTACCAGGGCGGTTGAATATCGAACGCTATTGTGCTTTCCTGCGGATTCAAATTCGATTTAAGGTGAAATACGTAGTGGCCCGGTGGCAGATTGTTGAATTCTCTTTGATACGTAGCCACATAAGGCGACCAGTCTCTTGTGCCATTTTCCAGCCAATAGCTGTATTTAACCGGGCGAGCAGAATAGGGTGTAGCGAACGTAATAAGCAGATTATCCTGCTGGTACGAGAACGAAAGTGCCGTTGGTACAGAATCCTGCTGGAAAGTATATTTTATATTCGGATTATCAACGACTGAAATCATCCGAATAAGTGGCCTGGGTGATGTTCCGGTGCTAATCTGAGTCAGTTCACTACGTGTCAGCAAGGCAAACCCGTTTTCCTGGCAGAAAGCAATATAATTCGAATCGAGGGCAATAACGTTTTCTGACTCTTCTGCCCAGTGCGTAGCCTTCACCGGAATATCATTGACCAGTTGTCCGCCTTCTTTCGCCCAGCTTAACGAGCCATCCTGACGTAGTATAAACACACCAGACTCGTTCATTGGAAACAGCTTCCGGATAGCCAATCCAGCCCAGGAATACGTCGGTCGTGCTGAAATAAATGTATCGGTAGCGTTATCGTAGATCAGTACGCCTTTTGACGAGGTAACCGCGATACGATGTTGAAGCCGGTAGAGATCCAGAGCAGGACCACCGAAGTTAGCATCGCTATACGTCCTGTTAGTTTCAACACGTCGTAAATCTGCCGACAAGCGCAATCGTTGAATACCCTGGCTGGGAGCTTTGTTTACCCAGATCATACCAGAATCGTCTTCCTCCAGCTGTCGGACTGGTGCCGAAAACCCAGCAACAGCATGATCAAACACCCACAAGCCGGAAGCGTCCTTACGATAAACACACAGGTTTGTATACGTTCCCTGGATGAGATAATCCGGATGACGTTTTAATCGGCGTAATACCCAGCCACCCGTAACCGGACAAATCAAACGAGCCTGATTGCCTTTGATGCGGAACGTGCCTTTGTTATGACCGCACAACAGTTGATTATCCACAACGGTTAAGTCCCAAACCTGTCCCTGCGTTTCGGGTATCAGTTGAAAAGGGATTTCGTTACGGTTCAATGGCTTGAAATAAACTCCCTGATTCGTACCAACATACAACGTATCGTCGTAGCGGGCCATATCGTAAAAAGTGCCCAATTCGCCCTCCGTATCCGTAAAATACCGGACAGGCAAAGCTAGATTGATGAGATTAATTCCTTTATCTAATCCTACCCATAAATTCCCGTCGTCACTCTGACACATCGACAGAACAGTGCTGTTCTGTAGCCCATTTTTTTGATTGAAGTGGTACCGGATTTGTCCCGTTGCATCAGTAATTACTACGCCATTTAGCAGCGTACCAAATGCGTACAGATCAGCTCCAATGCGTGTACCACGATTCAGCCTGTTTTGCCGAATAAACGAATTAAGCAATTGGTTGAAAGGCTCGAACCGTTCGCCGTTATACCGATAGATAGCGCGCTCGGTGCCAATCAGCATGTTTTTATCGTCCACAGGCAATATACAGTGAACCGTTTCATCGCCCAGAAACTCGCTGCCCTTCACCGGAACGTAACGATCATTTTGCAGTTCGTAAAGGCCCTTTCCTATAACTTGCAGCCACAGTCGTTGGTGAACCTGATAAACAAAAAGTACCGTTGCGGGGGGCGGCAACAAGGTAACTTTTCCCTTACTAT
>NZ_JBMDWV010000265.1:0-8382 GCF_048594605.1 Spirosoma sp. | reverse complement strand
TAGCGGCAGCTGGAACGAAATTATCATTATTCTCGCTGTTGATGCAATCGTGTTGACATTATCGTGGCTACTATGTCCGTTTTTATGGAGACGCTAAAGTAATGCGGGTACAAACCCGCTACTACTAAATAGCGGGTTTGTACCCGCATTACACTATGAACAAAAATTGGTGGAAGGCCCTGGCGGTTGTGATATTAAGTTACGTAGTATTACGAGGATTACTGGGCGTAGTGCCTCGTCAACCTATTCTAAATGAGAGCATTCGGAACGTGTACTTTCACGTATCGCTCTGGTTTGGGATGCTTACCCTGATGCTTACGTCCGCGATTTATTCCATTCGTTACCTGCGTAAAGGTAGCCTTGATGATGATCTGGTGGCGGTTGAGTTTGCGAATACCGCAATCTTGTTCGGTCTTCTGGGATGCGCAACGGGTTCGTTATGGGCTAATTTTACGTGGGGCGAACCCTGGCCAAATGATCCTAAGTTAAATTGCGTAGCGGTTGGCATGCTGATGTACCTGGC
Source organism: Spirosoma sp. (assembly GCF_048594605.1). GTDB lineage: Bacteria > Bacteroidota > Bacteroidia > Cytophagales > Spirosomataceae > Spirosoma. Next base: position 7,859 of record NZ_JBMDWV010000265.1, on the reverse strand, counting down.
CTATCTGATTTTGCGGGGCTCATTTGACGACGAGCAGCGTCGCGCCCGCATTTCAGCTGTATATAACATTTTTGCCTTTGCTGTATTTGTTCCCCTTATTTTCATTGTTCCCCGCCTGACAGATTCCCTGCACCCTGGCAACGGCGGCAACCCTGCTTTTGGTAAATACGATATGGACAACAACATGCGCATGGTTTTTTATCCGGCTATAATCGGTTTCACATTACTGGGCGTCTGGATTACGGAACTGCGCGTGAGAATGCGCCGGGTTAAAGTGGTCTTAGATGATTAAAGTCGTGCGCTATATGCGGAATGAATTGTATTATTTTTACGTTAAGTTTTAGACTCACTGTTACCAACATGTACTTGTCACTATTTCGCAGATTTCCATTAGCTGCCCTGATTTTACTCAGCCATACTATCATGGCTCAACAGCCTGTTACGCAGGGCGTTGAAATGGCTGACCGGCTACGTGCTGATGGTAAAATCTGGGTAGTCGTGGCCGTTATAGCAGCTGTATTTGCAGGTATTATTTTGTATCTTGTTCGGCTTGACAGTCAAATTGGTAAACTGGAAAAAGAAATTAAAAATCAGAAGAAAGATGTAAGACCAAAGGCGCAGGACATCGACCGGTAATCTTTATTCTTCATCAACTTCCCGTCTAAGGACATGAAACTCTCTCACATTTTAGGTATTGTCGTCATTGCCGTAGCTATCGGAATCATTGTTGCAACTGCGGGCGATGCTAGTTCGTATGTTACGTTTAGGCAGGCGACGACTCTTGCCCAGAACGGCGACGACAAAATGATACACGTAGTTGGCAAGCTGAAGAAAAATGAGCAGGGGCAAATTGTTGATATGCTCTATAATCCGGCTCTTGATCCGAATCACTTCGAGTTTACACTGGTCGACAACGATAACCACGAACAAAAGGTCATTTATAATAGCCCAAAGCCACAGGATTTCGAACGCTCGGAACAGATCGTCATTGTCGGCAGCATCCAGGGCGATCATTTTCAGTGTAACAAAATTCTACTGAAATGTCCGTCGAAATATCAGGACGGCAAGCTCGAAACAACTGAACACGAAGCCAAAACCGCTCAACTGTAAAAGAGCGAAAGAGGGAACGAAGGCCAGAGCAGATAGTTGCTCAGAGCTTTTTCCCTCTTTTGCTCTTTTGCTCTTTCACTCATGATACACACAACCGTCGGGCAACTCGGCCATTTCCTAGTCATATTGTCGTTCGTTACGGCCCTGGTCGCTACGGTGGGCTATTTTCTGTCGGCGCTGGGCCAACGTAGCGTCGTACAGGCAGAACCTATTGAAGAACCTCAACTAGCATATGCTGGCGAATCCAGTTTCGGCGGTAAAGTAGCTCGAAAAAAAGGGAAGGCTTCTGTCTCAACTCCCCTACCCCCAGCCAAAGACGACTGGCGTATGCTGGCGCGCTGGGCATTTTACATCCATGCAGCAGCTGTGGTTGGCATTGGTGCGAGTTTATATTACATCATTTACAATCACTATTTCGAGTACCACTACGCCTGGAGTCACTCATCGCTGGCTTTACCCGTGCAATACATGATTTCCTGCTTCTGGGAAGGTCAGGAAGGTTCTTTTCTCCTTTGGCTTTTCTGGAATGCCATGTTAGGCCTTATTCTAACCCGGGCCAGTGGCAAACAGTGGGAAGCCCCAATGATAACTATTTTCGCGCTGGTGCAGGCATTTCTGGCATCCATGATTCTCGGTGTTGTTTTCGGTGATACGTTCAAACTGGGATCATCGCCGTTTCTTCTGCTGAAAGAAGCCATGCCTGATGCGCCGGTTTTTACAATGGACCCCAATTTCGTTCCTAAGGACGGAAATGGTCTGAATCCGTTGCTGCAGAACTATTGGATGGTGATTCACCCGCCAACGACCTTTCTGGGTTATGCGCTTACCTTGATTCCTTTTTCGTATTGTATTGCTGGTTTATGGCGCAATCAGCCTCTGGCCTGGATACGTCCTGCGTTTTCCTGGACACTCATCAGCGGCATGGTGCTTGGCACAGCTATTATGATGGGTGGCTATTGGGCCTATGAAACGCTTAATTTCGGAGGTTACTGGAACTGGGATCCAGTCGAAAACTCGGTATTCGTGCCCTGGCTCGTGTTGGTGGGCGCTATTCATACCATGCTGATAGCCAAGCGAAGCTCAACGGGTTTGAAAACAGCTATTATTCTAACCATAAGCACCTTTCTGCTTATTCTGTATTCAACCTTTGTGACACGTAGCGGTATCCTGGGTAATGCTTCTGTTCACTCATTTACCGATTTAGGTTTGTCGGGTCAATTGCTGGTTTATCTACTGGCCTTCGTCACACTAGCCGTAGTATTAGCGGCCAGTAAGTGGAAGTATATTCCAAGTGATGAGCAGGAAACGTCGATCTATACCAAAGAATTCTGGTTGTTTGTTGGCGCAACCGTCCTTTGTCTGGCCGCTTTCCAAATCATCGCCACTACGTCAATTCCGGTGTATAACAAGATTCTGGAATCATTCGGCAAGATCTCAAATCTGGCACTTCCTGCCGACCAGATTGCCCACTATAACAAATTCCAAATCTGGTTCTTCATTGTAATTTCCTTGCTGACGGGCGTAGGGCAATACATGTGGTGGTGCAAAGTTGACAACAAAAAATGGGATGCGCTCATCACTCCAGGGATTCTGACGCTCCTGATCAGCGCCGGGTTAATTGCTTTTGGTGAAATCAAGAATCCCGTTTACATGGTCTTGTTGGTCGCGTCGGTTTTTGCCCTAATGACAAACGGAGCCATTTTGCTGGACATTATTCGTGGCAACTATCGCCTGTCGGGTGGAGCAATCGCCCACATGGGCATGGCCTTAATGCTGATCGGTATTCTTTATTCAGCTGGTTATTCGAAGGTTATTTCGCTAAACAACAGCGGCCTGCTTATTTCGAAGCAGGAAGAGTTTACCAAGAACGATAACAAAGAAAATAAGGAAAATACACTGCTTTGGCTGAATCAGCCCGAGCGCATGGGACCCTATCAGCTAACGTATCGCGGGCAACGTATTGAAGCCCGCGACGTACCCGGATATATTCCGCGAAAGGATGTCATGGTCATAGAAGGTGACTTCCACGGGATTGCGCTACGCGATATCGAGCAGAATGGCAAACTATACCACAAAAAAGGTGATACGCTGGCTCTTTATCCCGAAAATACGTATTACGAAGTTGAATACCGGGAACCCAGTGGTAAAGTGTTTAGCCTGTATCCAAGAGCGCAGGTGAACGAACGCATGGGTCTGCTGGCCTCACCCGATACACGTCATCAACTGGATCGGGATATCTATACGTACGTCAACTCAGTGCCAGATCCGGGGGCGGAGAACAAATGGGAAAAAACAGAAACGTACAGCGTTGCCATCAAAGACACATTTTTCCTGAACGACTACGTAGCGATTCTGGACGACGTAGTACGAACCAACCAAGTAGAAGGTATGGAAATTGGCGCAGCTGACGCTGCCGTTCGCGCCAGAGTACGTGTCCTCGACAAAAACGGTGAGCACATTCTCAACCCGGCGTTCATCATTAAAAACCGCATGGTAGCTCATCCTGCCGAAGTAAGCGATGAATTAGGCGTTCGTATCCAGCTGAACGAGATTGATCCGCGTACAGGTAAATTCACTTTTGCTGTCAATCGAACCCAGCGGGATTACGTAGTGATGAAAGCGTTTGAGAAGCCGCTTATTAACATTCTCTGGATTGGAACGTTAATCGTTGTAATTGGCTTCCTGATTGCCGCGGTACGTCGATATCGGGAGTTCAGGAAGATAGAGGCAAAAGCGGTCTAGTAGTCGACAGTTGTTAGTGATTAACTTATACCATTGACCTACGACTAACGACTGTTTAACCCATGAAACTAAAACTTTCTGAAATTCTGCTGTTAGCAGCCGGAGCTGGTTTTCTGATCCTTTGGATTGCAGAGTATCAACGAACCAGCTTTGCCGAGAGTTATTGGCTTTTAATGTTGTGTCTGGGCTTTCTGCTGGCCTTTCAATATATTAAAAACAAGCGACTCGAACGCGAAAAAGCCGTTTCTCCGACCATCAAGCAAATGGTCGAAGAACGTAAGAAAAAGAAAAAATAGTCGATAGTGGTTAGCTTCCCTTCTACGGACAACTTACCACTGTCGACTAGCAACTTTTATGGAATCCTACGCCCTATTACTTGGTGCTTTACTGGCGCTCGTGTTAGCCGGTTTCTTTTCGGCGGTCGAGATGGCTTACGTATCGGTCAATCGGTTGTATTTTGAGCTTCACAGCAAACAGGGCCCCTTGAGCGAAAAGCTGGTATCCGGTTTTCTCAAGAATCCAATTCTATTTGTAGGAACAACACTGACGGGTAACACACTTTTTTTGGTGCTGTATGCTGTATTGGGCGTAACGGCTCTAAATCCTCTGTTAGCTGCCCTAATTCCGGATGCGTGGGCCATTCATGAAGCTGTATCCATTGCCATTGAAATCCTGATTTTGACGGTCGTTTTCCTGCCTTTGGCCGATTATATCCCCAAAAGTCTGGCTCTTATTCACCCCGACCGTTTTCTGGAGGCACTGGCCGTACCGTTGTGGGTTATTTATAAAGCTATTGCTCCTATTGTTCGGATTTTGGTTGGAACGGCCCGCTTTTTTATTCGTTACGTATTGGGTAAAAAAAATCCTGAGATTCGGCCCGTATTCGGCCTCACGGATTTAAATCAATACCTGCAACAGTTAAATAACCAGAAAGCAGACACCGAAGAAGCTGTTGAAGTCGATACGAAGATTTTCAATAATGCTATCGAATTTCGAGACGTGCGGGTCCGCGAATGCATGATTCCTCGTACGGAAATTGCGGCTGTTGCTGTTGACGATACCGTCGAAGAGTTGCGCCAGGAATTTCAGGACAGTGGCCATTCAAAAATTGTTGTCTACCGCGATACCATAGACGACGTAATTGGTTACTGCCACGCCCTGGCCTTATTCAAAAAACCAGCTACCATCGAAGAAATCATTACGCCGATTATCATCGTTCCAGAAACAATGCCCGCTCAGGATTTATTGACCCGGTTTTTATCGGAGCACAAGAGTCTGGCTTTAGTAGTGGACGAGTTTGGTGGCACTGCGGGTATTGTGAGTGTTGAAGACATGGTTGAGCAGATTTTCGGGGAGATTCAGGATGAATACGATACCAACGAAGACTGGATCGAGCAGCAGCTTGATGAACGAACCTGGCTGTTGAGTGCTCGCCATGAAATTGATGATCTCAATAAAACGTACGGATGGAGCATTCCAATAGGTGATCAGCCCTCTGCCCGCTACGATACGCTCGGCGGTTTGATTCTGGCTACGAACGAAGATGTTCCGCAAGTAGGTGAGATTATTGAACTTTCTCCCTTTACATTTACAATCGTCTCAATGGATGGTAGCCGTATTGATACTGTAAAAGTGCACCTTAACAGAGAATAAAGTCAGCTATCATCGTTACAAACTGACTTTTCATGAAAATCGCTCTGTTTCTCTTACCCTTGCTATCCTTAAGCAGTATGACCTCTAATCCTGATCCGAACGTAATAAAGCCCAAAGCTGGCATTTCAAAAACGCTGTTCGGTACGTTTCCCGACGGGCGTGAAGCCGATTTATTTTCGCTTCGAAATGACAATGGTATGCTCGCCAAAATCACAAACTATGGCGGTTATCTTGTCGCCTTAACGGCCCCTGATAAGTCAGGTAAGCAGGAAGACGTAGTGCTTGGCCTGTCGTCCTTTAGCGACTATGCGAAAGGCACACCCAGCCTGGGGCCTATTATCGGACGCTTCGGCAATCGCATCGGTAACGCAAAATTCACGCTCGATGGGAAAGAATACACATTACCGGCAAATAATAACGGAAACACACTTCATGGCGGTCCTAAAGGTTTCGACAAACAAATCTGGAAAGCTACGACCATTGACGGAAAAGAGCCAGCTCTGATTTTAACTTATCTGTCAAAAGACGGAGAAGAAGGTTTTCCGGGAGATCTGTCGGTAGAAGTTCGGTATACGCTTCAAAAAGATAACGCATTACGTATCGATTATAAAGCAACCACAGACAAGGCTACCGTTGTCAATCTGACAAACCACGCTTATTTTAACCTGAGCGGTCTTAAACAGGACGTACTGAACAGCCAGTTGATGGTCAAGGCCGACGCCTTTTTGCCGACGGATGAGAAGCAAATCCCAACTGGTGAGATCCAGCCAGTAGCGGGTACGCCTTTCGATTTTACAAAGCCTACAGCCATAGGCGCCCGAATCGATGATCCGAACGATACGCAGATCAAATACGGGAAAGGGTACGACCACTGCTGGGTGTTCACGGATAAATCCAAATCGCTGAAACTGGGGGCTACGCTCTACGAACCAACCAGTGGTCGGTTTATGGAAATGTACACAACCGAACCTGCTGTACAGGTTTACACAGCCAATAATTTGAATGGTAAGTTAACGGGCATTGGTGGGGTTCCCTACACACGTCGTTTTGGTGTTTGTCTTGAAACCCAGCACTTCCCGGATTCACCCAACAAGCCCAACTTCCCGACTACGGTACTACGTCCGGGAGATACATATATAAGCACAACTGTCTACAAATTTTCGGCGAAATAGGCGTAGCTGCTTAATTTTGGAGTATCACTTTTCATATCTACGTGGATTCTTTATCTGTTCAACAGACCGTAGCACGGCATTTATTGGCGGTGCAGGCGGTCCGGCTCCGCCCCAGTGAGCCATTTACCTGGAGTTCCGGCTGGAAATCCCCCATTTACTGCGATAACCGCGTTACGTTGGCTCATCCTGAAGTACGCAGCTTTATCAAAAATGCACTGGCCGATGCCATTCAGCAGCGTTTTCCGTCTGTAGAAGTAATTGCGGGTGTGGCTACAGCGGGTATTCCACAGGGTGCATTGGTTGCCGACACGCTGGATCTCCCCTACTGCTACGTAAGGCCCGAGCCGAAAGCCCATGGCATGGGGAAGCAGATTGAAGGACATTTAGCGAGCGGCCAGCGTGTCGTTGTGATTGAAGATTTAATTTCGACCGGAGGCAGTTCTCTCAAAGTCGTTGATGCGTTACGTGCCGCAGGCGCTGACGTACTAGGCATGGCTGCAATTTTTACATATGGCTTCCCGCTGGCTGACCAGAATTTTGCCGCCAAGGACGTACCGTTGATTTGCCTTAGCCATTACGATGCATTACTAACTGAAGCTCAGGCGCTTAATTATATACCAGCCGAAGCTCTAGATTCCCTCGCTGCCTGGCGTCAGAATCCGGCAGTATGGGGTAAATAGAGAGGGGATTGAAAATCGAAAGACTTCCTTTGGGGCTTAAAGGGCATTATCATAAAGGTAATGCCCTTTTTTTTACTGAGTGTAGTGGAAATACTAAAGCTTTTCGAGAAGCTTCTCGGCCTCGCGCTTGCCTTCCAGATTTTTGCTGACGACCTCCTCAAGCAGTTGTTTAGCCTTGCTTTCATCCGATTTCTGACCACGTTTAAGCAGCGCGATGGCCTCGTAAAACGTACCCGGATTAGCAACAAGATCCGTCTGCCGACTTAGCTGATGGAACAACGTAACGGCCTTATCATAATTCCCCTGACGTAGCGAAACAATACCGGCGTATTTTAGCGCACTTTCGTTGTCGGGCTGGCGGCTCAATATACTTTGAAAGACAGCATCCGCTTCAGCAAGTTTACCCAGATTGAATTGTTCGGCACCTATTTTCAGGCTGTCAGCCGTACCATCCATAGTTGTCGGTAGTTGCATAAAATTTTCCGTTACGTATTCATCCGCC